>CALVXT010000031.1 GCA_944371545.1 uncultured Bacilli bacterium
TCTTCGATGCTTTCGTATTTTTGAAAAAAGTCCATGAATTCTTGTACTTCTTTAGGTATATTATATTTATTTTTTTTAGCATTTTCAAGAATTAAATGAAAAGACAAGTAAAGTTCAGATTCAATGTGTCCATATTTATCTTGAAGTTGAAAAATTAAAATAGGTTCATCCGTTTTAAAACGATTAAACCCATCAAAGTTTATTAAGATAACTCTTTTTCTTTCTTCACTCATATGGGTACTTGTTTTAGCTAGAGCAAAGGCATAGCTCACATTTTTATCAAAGATATCCTTTGTATTTGTCTGATTCATTTCTAAAATGATTTTACAATTTTCAATTTTAATAATCACATCTGAGATTTTTCCTTTTTCATTCATATGACTCTTGGTAATTTCTCCACCCATATAGGTCGCGGTTTCTAATTTATCCATTTGAATATTTGTTAAAAAATGAAGAAAATTATTTACTACAGGTCTGGCTTCCTTACTTCTAATCACACTTTTAAACATAGCATCATTTAACATATTGATTTCTTTTACTTTTGTATTCAATAAATTTCACCTCCCATCCGAGTCATTTATATCAAAAGGAAAAAGGGAGGTCAAACTGCAGATTTCAGAGATTTTATCTCAAAAAAAGAACCAATTTTTCAAATTTGTTTAACAAAAATTCAAAATTGACTCTTAAGTTTTTACGAATTTTCAAAATTTGTAAAAATGCACTTTTTTTAAAATTTAAATTTCAACCACTATTTATGAGCCTTAACTCCATATTTTTTTGTAATTGGATCTTTAAATAGAAAATTTTTCAATGGCAATAATGTTGCTATCATGTAAAATCCAAAAATCACAAATAATAATACTGTACCTAGGTAATTTAACATATAAGATATTGGAGGGCTTTCTAATATAAAATAAAAGAAAAATTGTCCTAAGAATATTGCAATGTAAAAAATCAGAATATCGATGATTAAAATATGTTTTTTAAGCAAATATGAATACAAATAAAATAATATAGGGATAACGATTATCATAATTAGCAAGCTTAAAGATTTTGCTAAAAAATAGTTTGCATTTGCTCCGTACAAAAAGCCATCAATTAATCCCCATAATAAAGTTGGAGTTAAAGCAATCTTGATATGTTCCCACGTACTTTCATTTACCGCTGCAAAAAGTCCAATAAATTTATTATGATTTGTCCAGTCATATAAGAAATGACATATTGTCCCCACAAGAGAAATAATTATAAATGAAATCCACATATTTAATTTTCCTTTCTTTCACTAATTCAATAACCTTTTTCCATTTACTAGGGGATTTAAAATTCGTTTTTTTATTTCTGGATAATTTAAATCTGGTATAGTTTTGATAGTCTCAAATTTTTTAACCCATTCTTGAATTTTTTTATCTTTCGATGTTTTTATGATATGCCACAGTTCTTCTTCATCATATTTATATAAATCTTCATATGTAATTATATTTTTTTCTATTAAAAGTTTTGTAATATTAGCCAAAAAATTCATCATGTACGTATCTTCTTTGCTATGACAAAAGTCATCAATTTTTTGATTTATTTTTAAAATCTTTTGAGCTATTTTTATTTTTGAAAATCCTAATTCTTCTTTTCCTTCTTCATTTTTATATATAGTTAAATCATTTATTATTTCTCTAATATCTGTTTTTGTTATATTTTGTGTCCAAGCAATGCTACTTGTAATAATACCATCTAACCGATCTGCACAGATTTTTGGACGGTTATTATCGACAAGAGGAAATTTTTTAAAATTAACAATCTTTTCTAAATCTATAGAATCCTTTTTTAAAAGTTTTATTAATTTTTTATCCTTCTTTAATATTTGTTCTGTGTATTCTTCAGTACTTTCTTGATTTATATAATCACCATTCATATAATCAATAACATGAGAAAAACATGGTGTTGCTATATCATGAAATAATGCACTTAAAGTTGCTAATTTGTCTTGTGTTATTTTAAAAGTTAAAAGAGCCACCGAAACACTATGGTCATAACGGCTTATATATTCTTTAAAAGAAAATATAGATTTTGAAGCATAATCCATTCCACAAAAATATCCCACTTTTTTTAACCGTTCTAAAGATGAAACCGATAAATATTTTTTTAAAAACTCTGGAATTTGTTGTAATCCCAATAAGTCCAAATAAAATTGTTCTAAGGAAACCTCATAGGTATCTTGGCATAATCTACAATAATATGTACTTCGACCATTTACAAAAGATTTCTCTATTTTTGTGCCACAGATACTACAAAATTCTCCAGCTTTACTATGTACCATTAAATGCTGTTGAAATCTTCCTGTAACTCCTAAAGAACTTGTATAACTGCGAATTGTTGTTCCGCCATCCTTAATTGCAGCTGTAATAATTTTTTTAGAAGAATTTTTAATTTTTTCACATTCCTCTATAGTAATATCTTTTCCTCTTTTAAAAGGAGAAATACCTGCATCAAACAAGACTTCATCTGCATAAATATTGCCTAGCCCACTAATAATTGTTTGATCTAATAATATTGTTTTTATTGGTAAAGTTTTTTTTGAGATTTTTGAAAACAAATATTCTTTGGTTAACTTATCGCTAATAGGTTCAATACCTTGTTTTTTTATTCCTTCAAATTCATAAAGTTCTTCTTTTTTTACTAATTTCATTCTTCCAAATTTTCTCGTATCATGGTAACGCATACTCATACCATCTTCAAACAAAATTTCTACATGTTCATGTTTTTCTAAAGGATCGTCTTGTTTTTTTAAAAAATATTTTCCTTCCATTCTCAAATGACTTAATAAATAGTGTGTGTCTGTTTCGAACAAAAGCCATTTACCAATTCTTTTGATATCTATAAATTCTTTATTAATTAAATTTTCTTTTATTTCTTTTTCATTATCTAAAACAATGGGTTTATAGTATATTTTGACATCAAGAATTTTTTTATTTAGAATTCTATTTTTTAATGTATTTCTCACTGTTTCCACTTCAGCTATTTCAGGCATAAAAATTCCTTCTTTCAGATATATTATATAAGAATTCTGAAAAAAGAAAAAGAAAAAAACAAACTATTACGCATTTTTGAATTTTTTTTAATTTTGCGTAATAAGTTTTTTTTATAAAAAAAAGAATCAAATTTTAAATTGATTCTAAATTCGTAAACTATTTTTTTAAGATGTTTTTTCTACATTTACAAAACGAACAGTTTTCATTCTTTGAGCAGCAAGTGGCATATCATTATCATCAGTATCAACTTTTGAAATATCATACACAGCATCCATGCCAGCAATTACTCGGCCAAAAGCAGCATAATCACCATCTAAATAAGAAATATTTTCCTTATCTCCTGTACAGATAAAAAATTGGCTGGAAGCGGAATCTGGATCAGTCCCTCTTGCCATAGAAACAACACCAGGCTCATGTTCTAAAGTATTTTCTACACCATTACTTGAAAATTCACCTTTGATTGTTTCATCACTACCGCCAGTTCCATTTCCATTAGGATCTCCACCTTGAATCATAAACCCTTCAATCACGCGATGAAAAATTAATCCATCATAGAAATTTCTGCTAACTAGATTTTGAAAATTTTCAACAGTAATTGGAGCAATATCAGGATATAATTCTAATAAAATTACTTGATCTTTATTTGTAACAATTTTTACATAATTTGTAACATCACTTGTTTCTTCATAATGATAGCCTTCAATATCTCCACTTGTATAACTTTCATTTTCACATCCTGTTGTAAAACACACAAAAATAGCTAGTAAAAATAATCCTATACAAACCCATTTTCTATGACGTTCTTCCACTTTAATCCCATCCTTTGTATAACGCTGTTTTTAGTTTATCATAACTATGAAAAAGAAAACAAGAAAAAACCTTTAATTTGGCATTTTCTTGTCATTTTCTACATTTTTAGACTTTTTAAAAATTCTTTATCTTCTTTAGATACTCGGTAAGAATCTCTTATTTTACTTATTGTTTTATTTTGAACAAAAGAAGACAAAGATTTTTCTTTTAAAAGTTCTAATGTTTCTTTAGGATATTTAATATAACACTCTGCAAGTAACCAGGCAAGCCCCATCCCTACATAATATTCTTCACACCCCATCCCTACATAATATTCTTCATGAGTAACCGTTTTTACTAGTTGTAAGATATCAAATATATATTCTTTCTCCACATAAAAACATAACAAAAGAATTAAACCAACTCGAATAGAAAAAGTCTCTTCTTTACTTAACAATTCTTGAATTTTTTTCCAAAAATATTCTTTATTTTTTTGAACAATCTTTAAACTATTACAAAATCCATCACAAATTGCCCAGTTATCAATTTTTAAAAGAAAAGAATCAAAATATTTTTCTAACAAAGAAAGATCTTTAATTCCAGTTAAAACAAATCCTTCAATATTTACCTCTTCATAATATCTATCTTTACAAAAACTTAAAAATTCTTCAATATTTCCTTTACTAATTTCTTTAGCAATTTTTCTTTGCATAGGAACTCTAAGTCCTAAAATCTCATAACGAGTAGTAGTTAAACTCTGATGAAACTTACGATAGTTTTCATCTTGAAGACTTTTTAAATAGCCTATATATTTTTCATAATCTTCTTCATTCCAATGTTCTCTACATAAATTCATACACTATACTCCTTCCAATTTTTTCTTTTTAATTTTCTTGTTTGTCCCTTTATTTTCTCTAAATTTCGCGTGATTTTTTCTTCTTTTCTTTTTAATTTAAAATAATCTGTATACAATTTTACTTTAATCGCATCAATCTCACTTAAAAATTCTTCATCTTCTTTTAATTCTGGATATTTAGAAAAAATGTCTTGTTCAATTTGAGAAAAAAGTAAAATATTTTGAGCTATCATATTCCGGGATTTTTTTAAGGCATCTTTTCCTTTATGTAATGAACTCAAATCAATCTTGGCATAATTTCTAGGAGTACGCCAGAGTAAATTTCTTAAAAAAGTCAAATGATTATGTAAGAATAAACCAGCTGTAAAAACACGAAAATATTTATTTTTAATAAAAGGAAAAGATAAAAGCATTGGAATTTCAATTCCACGAGCTAAACTTTGAATTCTTTCTTTTACAAGAATTTTTTCTATATTTTTTATTTGTTCTTCGCTTTTATTTTCGAATTCTGTAAAAATTCCTTCTTCCAATTCTTTTACTTGCTTTTCTTGTACTTCTTTAAGTTCAGTTAAAACAAGCTCTTTCTCTTCCATAGAAATCTTTTCTTCTAATTCTTTGTTTTCTTCGCCCAGTTCCAATTCTTTTTGCTCATTCATATCTTTTTTTAAAACTTCTATTTTTTTTAGTTCTTCTTTAACTTGTTCTTTCTTTACTTCATCAGCTTCTTCTTTAAGCAGAACTCGCAATTGAGTCTCTTGTAAAGCAATTTTTTCTTCTAAATGATCATATTGTTTTTCTTCTAAATCCTCTTTTTCAAGTTCTTGATTTACCATCATAAGAATTGGAGAAGAGATCAAAGGAAGGACGGCTGGACTTTCTAAAATATCTGAAATATCAGACTCTTTCTCCTTTTCATGAACTTCAGAAATTACTCTTGAATCTTCCATATCTAAAACGTCTTTTTTTTCTTCCTTAGAAGGAGGTTCTACAATTACATTTTCAGTCTTGTTAGATTTTTTTCTTTCATCCACTTCTTTTTCTTCTATTACAACCTCTAATTTAGGAATATCCAAAACAGAAGTATCATCTTTTCTTTCAATAGCCAAAGAATTATCTAAGTTTCTAGTATCTTTAACAACTTCTTCTTTTTCTTCATTTAAAACATGTTTTTTTTCTTTAAGTTTCTCAACTTTTTTTCTTGTTTCCATTTTAATATCTAAATCTAGTTCTTTTTCTTCATCTTTTTTATATTTTTTTTCTTGAATTTTTTCAAAGATTTTCTTTTCTATTTCTTTATACTCTTTTTCTTCTTCTTTATTTAATTTTTTTATTTCTAACTTTGTTTCTTTTTCAAAAGCTTTTTTAATTTTTTCACGTATTTCTAATTCACTAAAAAAAGACACATAGGTTTCTGTAAATAAGTTTCTAGCTTCTTCAGAAGAATCATTATCTTCTTCTAAATTCTCTTTATTTTCATGAAAATTATCTTTTTTTATTTCTTCAGTCTTTGTTGAAGTATTTTTCTTTTTTATATTTTCATTCTTTTTATCTGGAAAAAACAACAAGAAAAAATTGATAAACAAAAGTCCAAGAATTTTTAAAAAGTTTTTACATTTTTCCGAAACTTTATTCTTTTTTTTCATACTTCTTCACCAATAAAAGTATTTTAACATTAAACCAGAAAAAAAGCACCCTAAAGTGCTATAAATAAATCTTTAATTCTTCATTATTTTGATGTTCCAAATCAATAGTTTCTTTTATTAACTCAGTAATCTTTTCATCTTTTCCTTGATAGTTATTTAATAGTTCTTCAAGTTGGATCAATCCTTTATTCGTTCCTTCCATCATCATTTTAGCAATAGTATGTTCACTTTTATCTATCAAGGTTTTCATCGTAACCATCACATCACTGCTAATTTTAACTAAACTTCCTAATTCTTTATCTTCCACATTATATTTAGAACATAAAGAAACTAATTTTTCTTTTAGAACTTCATATTCTTTCTTTTGATTTAAAATAAGTTTAGCTAAGGAACGAGATTCAATTTTATCTTCAATAGCTTCTATTCCAACAATACCCATTTCTACATTTTGATAGAGTTTTAATAAAATTTCTTTTTCTAACATTTTTAATCACCAAGAATAGTATGAGAATAATCTAAAAATTTATACAAAAAGTATAAAAAATTTGGTTAAACTTCTTGAACTACCGCGATGATCATTGGTTTGCACTCTGTTTGTTCATACAAATAATTACTTAATTCAGAACGTAATTCTGTCTTAATTTTGTTATAATCAACAAATCCATTATTAATATTTCTTGTAATAACTTCTTCGCTTATTTCTTTCATTTTATGAATTAAGTCTTTAGCCTCTTTAACATAGATAAAACCTTTAGTTGTTATTTCTGGTCCTACAAGTAAAACTTTGTCTTTTTTGCTAAGAGTCGCGCTTACTAATACGATTCCATTATCGCTTAACATCTCACGATCTTTCATAACAAGCTCACCAACATCATCACTACTTTTACCATCAATTAAAGTATCTTTTACCTTAATACGTTCAAATTTATCGGTAGATTTTCCATCAATGATTTCTACAATGTCACCATTCTGTTTTAAGAAAATATTTTCAGGCTTAATACCTAGAGCATTTGCTAAATTTGCATTGTTTACCATATAACGATATTCGCCCTTAACTGGCATATAATATTTTGGATTCATTAATTTAATCATTAACATGATATCTTCGCTGGAAGCATGATGCAAAATATTTTTTTCTTTTGGCAAAGAAACAATTTTACAACCAGCCATTGCTAAATCATTTTCTAATTTCACTATTGTTTTTTCATTTGCATCATACCTAGGTTCAGCAAAAACAATTGCATCCCCTTTTCGTAATGTAATGAATTTATCATACCCATTAACGATCTTGCTAATTGACGCATATGCGTTTGCTTTATCATCACAGATAAGTAAAATAGAATTTGAATCATTAATATTTGATAAATCACCAATTAAATCTGAATGATATTCTAAATAATGATTTTCTGTAGCAAAACGAATAAAATTTTGTAATTTTTTTCCCATAATCACAATTTTTCGATGCGAATTTTTTGCAGCTTCAAAAATATCTTGAATCGTATATAAATGAGTTGGTAAAACACTAAAGAAAATACGACTGTCATATTTACTTATAATATCGCCAAAAAAACTTGATAATCGATGTGATGGAGATGTATGCCCTACATGTTCTGAAAATACAGATTCACAAAGCAAACATAACACTCCTTTTTTTCCAATATATGCAATTTTTCCTAAATCCATATCATATGCTCCTCGCATTAATGGATCAATTATAAAATCACCTGTATAGCAAATTGCACCGTTTTGGGTATTAATAGAATACATAACTGCTCCAGGTACACTATGACTTACTGGAAGTGGGAAAATTGTAATCGTTCCAAATTTCAAAGCTTTATTAGGGGTGATTTCAATAATATTTTCTTCTTTTACTCCTAAATCCATTAATACAAATTTAGTATAATGAGTAGCATAAAACTTAATACCTGGAATAATTCTCGATAAATCTGCTGCGGCTCCCATATTTTCATAATGACCATGAGTAATAAATACCCCTTTGATTCTTTGCTTATTTTTAATCAAATACTCATAATCTGGAATAATATAATCAATTCCATACATATTATTATCAGCATATTTAAGTCCACAATCAAAAACAAAAATGTCCTCATTTATTTCAATAATATAGGTGTTTTTTCCCATTTCATCTAATCCACCCAAGCTAAAAATTCTTATTTTTTCCATAAAATAATTTCTCCTTCTATAATTAATCCTTTTTTTGTTCAAAAAAATAAAGAACACAGTAAAAAGTTTCTTTAACGTAGACTCATTATAACAAAAAGAGGAGAAAAAAGCAATATTGAACAAAATCAACAGCAAAAAAGAGAAAATTTTATATATTACCCGAGTTTTTCAGTTGCAAAATACAAAAATGTCTGTTTTTCATAGAAAAATAGGCTTTTCTTTTGTTTATATATATGGTATTATATAAACATAAGATACATAATATTAATTTATCTACAAATATTAAATATAAAGATATTACTGTTCATGCTTTTAAGTTTATCGAAAAAACTAAAAATAATAAAGAAACGATATTTAGATATATAAGTAATATCCCTGTAAATAATGATAATATTAAATCCATTGTTAAGTTAGGTAGAAATAGATGGAAGATTGAAAATGAAGGGTTTTATACACAAAAACATAGAACTTTTAATATCACTCATTTGAATAGTAGAAATGATAATGCTATGAAAGTTCATTATTATTTTATACAGTTTGCTCATACAATAAGACAGTTGCTAGAACAAGGAAATATATTAACAAAATCATTAAATTTTAAAATAAAAGAAGTAAGCGCCCACCTTTTAAAAGCACTTACTTCAACCAACTCAGATCTTAATCATATGAAAACGAATTTTCAATTAAGATTTGATACATAAATTATACTATATTTGTTCTTTGAAATCACTACTTTTTTCAAAAAAATTTTTTTAGGCAGTTTGCCTCTTTTTGTCGTGTATAAATTTTTTTAGGCAGTTTGCCTCTTTTTGTCGTGTATAAATTTTTTAAAGTTTGCGAAGAAAAAAATAGATAAAATCTTTTTTTATCAAATTTTATCTATTTTTTCTTAATTATTTATTTTTACTCTTTTTTACTGGAAAACACCAGAAAAAAGAGTAAATTTTGTATTTAGAAAAACAACAAATATCCGTGTACATTTTTATAAAAATTTATGATACTCTTATTGTAAGGATATAAAAGAGATTATTAAGTAAATGAAAAAACAATTTCATGATAAAAGGATTACTATTATTTGCCAAAAAGGAAGATTTGACTTAAAAAGAACAAAGACTCTTTTTAAAAGATAAAAACTGCCTAAATAATTTTAAGAAAAATTATCTATAAATATCTTCCTGATTTAACTAATCCATTTTCTTCTTTTACAGACTCAAGACATCAAGAATACTTACAAAATTAGAACAATTACAGCAAGTGCCAATCTTTTAAAAGCACTTACTTCAATCAATTCAGCTCTTAATCATATGAAAACAAACCTTCAATTAAAATTTGATAAATTTACTATATTTGTTTTTGAAATCACTACTTTAAGGGTTTTTGCCTCTTTTTGTCGTGTATTAAATTTCTAAAGTATGTGAAGAAAAAACAGATAAAATCTTGTTTTATCAAATTTTATATATAGTTTATTTATTTTTTACTCTTATTTACTGAAAATCAAATTATTTCTAGAAAACATAATGCAAGTTGCTAAAATATGTGCCTATATGTTAAAATAATATATATGATAATAGTGTTTAAAAAATAGAACTCATTACATAATAAGAAATAGGAATGATGCTATATGAAATTAGAAAAATTTAAGCAAAAAGATCCTAAAAAAATAGGAATAACAATCTTTACTATAGTATGTATTTTATTAGTAGCTGGAGTTTTTTTCTATACTT
>CALVXT010000032.1 GCA_944371545.1 uncultured Bacilli bacterium
ATCTTAATAAATACCATAAAATATAAGCATCTTCATGTTTTACTTCATAAAATTTTCCTTTTCTTTTAAATTCAATGTATTTACTCACAGTAAACCTTTTCCTTTCTAAAAAAGTATGGTGTATAGGTTTGTACGTATACTCTCCATCCATACTGTATATTTAGGTTGTAAACCAAAGACAAATCTTGGCCTTATTCACTCTCAAATATAGCCTTAACTATATTCACTCATCATAATAAGGACTGGCGGGGGAAACGTCATTTCTGTTGTTCGCATTGTTGTTGTTCACGTTGCCATCACTATTCACATTGAACACGTTGTTCGAATTACTGGAATTGGGAGTTCCCTTTATATAACAGACTTGCCTTATAATAACTTTGAAAAACTCAAAGGTATTACTTTTTTGGAATCAATGTGGATAACTAGATGGCACCCCTGCCACTTTTTCACGTGGCTGGGCCCCATTTTAGATATCCTATAGACTTAATTGGTATGGTGAATTTTCCGTTCCTTCTCCTCCACTTATTTTAACATTAGAGGATAGATATAAGGCGGGGAAAACGACATAACTGGAGCTCGCATCGGTGCTGTACACGTTGCCAGCACTAGCCACACGGAACACGAGGCTCGAAATACTGGAACGGGGAGTTAAGGTCCATTGATATGATCCTGTGTATAACCAGTCGTTATTGAAACAATCATCATATTCATACCAATTGTATAATTCTGTATTTAGGCATGTTTCTCTATCTGTTGTACTTCCTCCACTTGTTGCATAGCCATAATCACTTGGATACATTAATCCAATACTCCCTATCCACTCCGTTGGTCTTCCACTATATACTTCTGTGTCTCTTTCTCTTTTATAAAACATACTTGTTGTTACATCATTATATGTACTACTTCCTCCTAAGTTCCATTTGGCATCACTTATCATAGTCTTTGCTTCTTCTGTTAAACCATTAGAGGTAAAATCAACACTTGTTGCAGTTGTACTATTATTATAATAACTTCCTGTTGTTCGATTATAGTATGCTCCATTATTTAATAAATCCTTAAGTTGAGATGAAGTCCAATCATTATTGTATGAACCAGTACTATCATAATCCCAACTATATTTTCCTATTGGTTCACTTCTTATAATTTTTAACCTTGTTTCTTTTGTTCCTGTGCCATCATCTATATTATTAAATACTCCGATTATTCTCCATAATTCATTATTAAATGAAACATAATTATTTGGATTTGCTCCTATATATCTTAAATTATTATCTGTTGTTTTATCAAACTTTAATTCGTCTGTCTCTCCTTTGGCTAATATTACGTCTATTGCTTTTGGAGGTTCCTTTTCAAAATATAATGTACATTTTGTTCTTGTTTCTGTCATATTTAATACTTTTACAGACCAATCGGTTTCGTTAAATTCTACACTTGCTCCTTTAGTACAATTTGTTTTTTCTTTATCTAAAACATATCCTTCACCTTTCTGAGGCATTGTCTTTGATATAACATCATCTACGTAAAATGCAAAGTAAAGATCTCCATTACTTCCTACTGTACCATGAATAATATTAAATTCTTGTTCTGTTTGAAATGATGCAAATGATGTGTAGAAAAATACTCCTGCTACTAATAGAACACATACTACAGTAAATATCGTTATTCCTATTTTCTTTGGATCTCTTTGTTTAAATTTTTCTAGTTTCATTTTTTCTATTCCCTTCTATTTATGTTTTTATTATATCACATAACCCCCCCCCCCATTTGTCAATGGGTGTGGGGTGTTTTTTTTAAATTTTTTTATTTTTTTTACTTTTAGTATATCCTTCTATAGTTTTCTATATACATTGTAACGTGTTCCTAAATATTTTTCAATAAAAAAGAATAAGTATTTTATTTCTTTACTTATTCTTACTATTTTTGTTTTTTTGTTAAAGAAAGATATAGTGGACTACTTAGTTGTTCTTTGGGAATATTTTGCATATAGCCATTATATTTTGTTTCTTGTTCTCCTTCGGCTGTAAGATAATATATCTGACAACATTTCATATCTTTAACAAGTCTTATTGGTTTAACAGGTCTAATTCCCATATGCCAATAGCCTTTATACCCTAAAGAACCCATTCCAGCAGAACAGTGAACATGAAGTCCATTTCTTCCTAGAGAACTTCTACCACTCATCATTGGAATTACTGAATTTGTCTCAGTCCATTCATTCGTTCTTCCTAGATATATTTCATCAGGATATACCCATATACCATCTTCTTCAATTTGAATTTTTTCTGTAGCATTATCTTTTTTTAAATCTAAAACTGGATCTGTATAAACGGCTATTGTATCATTCAA
The DNA here is from genome assembly GCA_944371545.1 of uncultured Bacilli bacterium. Classification (GTDB taxonomy): domain Bacteria; phylum Bacillota_I; class Bacilli_A; order RF39; family UBA660; genus Ventrenecus. The sequence continues at coordinate 2,347 of CALVXT010000032.1, forward strand.
GGTTAAATTCACTGAATTTGGATTAATTACAATATTGTCTTGAGGTGTAATAATAATATCTGGATTTTTTTCTTGCATTCTTTTTTGAATTTCTGCTCCACTTAACATTCCTGATTGATATAAGCCACAAGTTTTTTCTGCTTTGATTTTCCTTATTTTATCTGATGGTTTTAAGCTCGGAAAAAAAGATAAATTTGCTATTTTTATATCTGGATAGATAATTGTTGGTTTTGTAGCTATAATACTTAGTAATAAATAGTTATCAAAATTATCTGTTTTGTATCCATTTGTAAGTTCTATACTTATCCCTAATAACGAAAACATTGTTTTGCCATGCATAACAGGAATATATCCTTTAGTATAAATTTTTTCTACTGTTTTAGCTAAATATACTTTATGTGGCTCTAATACAAGACCACTTTCTGGAATTTGAATTCTTTTTAATTTATTTATATTATCAGTTAATACTTCTTGTAAATATTTGTTACAATTTTTGGTATCTACTATTTCATAATCAAAAACATATAGAACATTTCCAATACGAAGATCACAACTATTTGGTTTACTTAAAGCATTGGAAGACAAATTTTCAATTTTAATATTTCCTTCAGCCATTTGTTTTTTTATTTCACTACTTGTTAACATTTTTATTCACCAATACTTTCTTTAATTCGCTATATTCTTGCGATAATCTCGAAGCTGTAGGATCTATTTGTCTAAAGTATTTTCCGCGATATTCGATATTAGCGTCTCCAATTAATGGATAATAGTATATTCTGCCGATAGGCATTTTTGGATAAACTTTTGTTGGATTTGTACAAACAATTTCTAAAGTCCATGTTCCTTCAAACCCATTATCGCCAAAACCAGCAGTAACATGTATTTCCATACCAATGGATGCTAGTTCTTCACTTTCTGCTAAAAGTGGCACGAATCCATATGTTTTTGTGTATTCTGTAGTTCTACCAATATATAACTCATTGGGTTTTAAAACTAATCCATCTTCTGGGATAATTATTTCTTTTGTTGAAGTCGGAGAAGTAACACTTAAATACGGTGCATTATATACTTTTAATGTATTTCCTAAAGTCACTTCAATATAATTGTCACAAATATTTTTTTCTCCTTCATCTACATATATATTATTTCTTATAAATTCTTGTTCTAATGCTTCTTTGTTTAACATAAAAAACCTCCCTAACACAATTTTAGCAAATTTAAAAATAAATACAAGTAAATAAAATGATTTTTTGATTTTTTTCTGTTAAAATAATAATTAGAAAAGGTGGAATTTTATAATGATTCGTGTTTTAGCGCATGGTACTTTTGATGTTTTACATTATGGACATGTACGTTATCTTGAACGCGCAAAAAATGAGGGAGATTATTTAATTGTTTATGTTACTTCAGATAGATTAGCACGTGAAAAAGGCAAAAATCCTTATTTTAATGAAGATATTCGCATGAAAATGATCGAATCTCTTAAAGTTGTTGATCAGGTTTTTTTAAGAGATTGTGAGATTACTTCTGAAATGCTGCAAGAATTACGTATAAATAAATTTGTTACTACAACAGATTATTTTGACTATTTAAAAAATGATGTGAAAATTATAAAAATTAATCGAACTAAAAATATATCTTCTTCTAAAATAAAAAAAGAACTGATAAAATTTTCTGATTTATAGTTCTTTTTTATTTTTTAATATCCTTTTTTCTTGTAATAGTCGTATAGTTCTTTAAAACGATTAAAATGAACGATTTCTCTTTGTCTTAAGAAAAGTAATATGCCTATTATATCCTCGTCATCTGTCATATTTATTAAGTTTTCGTAGGTTGCTCTTGCTTTTTGTTCTGCTGCCATATCTTCTGATAAATCTGCTAATACATCTCCTGTAACTGCAAAGTAAGTTACAGTAAATGGATTTCCAAATGAATCAGATGGATATACTCCTTTTCCATGTTCTGTGTACATTGAACCTAGGCCTGCTGCTTTTAGTTCTTCAATTGTTGCATTTTCGGTTAATTGATGAACCATTGTACAAATCATTTCACAATGACCTAATTCTTCTGTAGCAATATCATTTAAAAGAGATGCACCCTTTTCATCTGGCATAGTAAATTTTTGACTGAAATATCTTAAAGCTGCTCCAAGCTCACCATTGGCTCCACCAAATTGTGTAAGTAAATATTTGGCCATTTTTAAATCTTTCTTTTTAATATTTATTGGATAATTTAGGTGTTTTACATACTTAAACATACATACTACCTCCTGTATTATCCCAAGGCCACGGATTTTTTATCCAGTTGTATTTTGAACCTTGTGTTTCTGTTATTGTCATTGGACCATATTTTTCACTGTAGGACTCTTCTAACTTATTTTTTTCTTTAGCATATTTTTTGAAAAGTTCATAAGCATTTTGGTCTTCTGGGTGTAAGTCTAAATAAAGATTTAAATCATTAATTGCAAATGAATAAGCCATTAAATTAAATAATTTTGCTTCTTGTTCATTTTGGGGAGTCAGTTTAAAATATGTTAAATTTTTATATGGCTCATATTCATCTTTTATTAAATTTCCTCTTAAAAATCCTTCTTCAGGACTCAAAAATTTTTCTTCTCGTATTTCCTTATTAAAATCGCTTCCTGGAATTTTAAAAAAGCTAATTTCATAATCAAAATCTGAGTTATCAAACAACATTTCTTTTCCTCCTTCATAGGTATTCTACTCGAGTTTTGAAATGTTGTTTGGGTATGTACACAATTTTTATTTTGAAATGTTAATTACCGATGAAATTGGAATAATATAATTCTTTTCATCTAACTTTAATAATTTATCATAAAAACAAATTATCCCACCTGTTCCAATATTTTTTTTAGATTGATTTAATTTTTCAAAATTCTTAATCATCGTTTTGTTAGGAGAAGCTGTTTTTTTTATTTCAAACGGATATAAAGTATTGTTTTTATATAAAATCAAATCAATTTCATTTTTTTCTTTATCTCGATAATAACTTATGTTAGGCTTGATACCTCTTGCATTATATGATTTTATGATTTCACTTATTATAAACGTTTCTAGATAATGACCAGCATTGGAACTTAATTGTAATTCTCTGGCACTTTCCCAACCTGCTAAAAAGCATGCGAGACCTGTATCCATAAAGATAATTTTAGGAATATGGGTTAGTCTTTTTAATTCTGACGATAAGTAAGGTTCTAGTAAATAGACTAATCCTGATGATACAAGAATAGATAGCCACGCCTTTGAAGTCGGAACAGTTACTCCTGCATCAAGCGCAAGAGCAGTATAGTTTAACTGTTCACCCGTTCTACTTGCTACACTGACAATAAATTTTTTAAAAGCTTCTAAATTACCTATTTCAGTGATTTCTCTGACATCTCTAGAAATATACGTATCGATATAACTTTGAAAATATAATTCTCTTTTTAAATTTTTATTTTTATATAATTCAGGCATTCCACCTTTATAAATAATTTCAAATAATTCATTTGCTTCAATTGGTGGAGCTTTTTTTAAATCAGTTGGATCAAATAAAGTTTTATTTGTATTTTGTTTTATTTCTGAATACGTAAAACTATTTAAATTAATGATTCCTACACGACCAGCTAAGGATTCTGATGCTTTTTTCATTAGATGAAATTGTTGAGAACCAGTTAACCAATACATCCCATATTCTTCTACTTCATCCACTTTCATTTTTAAATAAGTAAAAAGATTTGGAGCATACTCTGCTTCATCAATCAATAAAGGATAGGGATGTTCTTCTAAAAATAATTTTGGATCTTTGTTTGCTTGATTACGTAAAACTTCATCATCTAACGAAACATATTCCATATTTTTAGGTTTTAGACTTAATAATAAAGTTGTTTTTCCTACTTGTCTAGGTCCTGTCACTAAAAGAATTTTAAAATTGTTGTTAATCTCATCAATAATCTTTTTTGCTTCTCTTTCAAACATAAAAAGCACCTTCTTTCCTCTGTATATTATCGTTTGATTTTAAAAAGTCAAGCTGTTCATTTTAAATTAGTCGGGGTATTCATTTTAAAAAAGTCAGGATATACATTTTAAATTAGTCAAAAAAAGAATATGATTTTATTCATACTCTATGTTTATTGTTGGGTCTAATTTATGAAAGGCTTTTGAAATAAAATAATTTAATCTTCTAAATATGTAAAGAGAATCAATGGTTAGAACAAAGCCAATCAAACATGAAGTTGGAGTCATTGGGCTAAGGCTAAAGAATTCATTTTGAAAAATTGCACAATATAAGAAACCTAAAATCATGAGAGTTAATAGAGATACTCGAATTACGTTAAATGGTTTACAAATTTTATATAAATGAATAAAGCCTGTAATTGCTGTTAAAAATACACAAAGAGAAGTTTCTAGACCTTCATCTAAATGAAAGACGTTTGCAAATATTGTAACAAGAACAATGTTAAAAACTACTGTTAAAGCTGTTGGTAAGCTTTTGCTTACAATTTTTAATAGAAATTTTCCTTTTATTAAATCATTGTTTGGTTCTAATGCTAAAATGAAAGACGGAATTCCAATTGTGAATCCTGTAATTAATGTGAGTTGTATTGGAATAAAGAAATACTTTGAAGAAATGATGATGCTAAATAGAATTAAAAGAACTGTATAAATGGTTTTTACTAAAAGAAGTGATGAAGATCTTTCTATGTTGTTTATTGTTCTTCTTCCTTCAGCAACTACCTCAGGTAAAGCATCAAAGTTGTCGTTTAAAAGTACAAGTTGAGAAACATTTCTCGCGGCATCTGAGCCACTCGCGATTGATATAGCACAGTCACTTTTCTTTAAGGCTAACACATCGTTTACTCCATCACCTGTCATTGCAACTGTTCTACCACTCTCTTGTAAAATTTCAATAATCCATTTTTTTTGTTTTGGTGTTACTCTTCCAAACACATCATATTTTTGAACTACTTTTTCTAATTCGTCTTTATTTAAATCTACAATATCTAATCCTTTAACATTTTTTAATCCTACTTTATTTGCAATATTTAAAACGGTAGATACATTATCTCCTGAAATGATTTTTACCATAACTCCTTGTTTTTTAAAGTAATCTAAGGTTGCTTTGGCTTCTTTTCTAACAATATCTTCAATTAAAATAATGCCAATTGCTTCTATTTTTTCTGGTTTATCACTTAATACTTTTTGACTCCCCAAAAGTAAAACTCGATAATCCGTTTGATATTTTTTTATTTCTTTTACTATTTTGCTTTTTTCTTTTAAAAGAACTTCTGGTGCTCCTAAATAGTAAGCATCTTTATCTTTAAAAGAAATGGCTGAAAATTTTCGTTCTGATGAAAAAGCAATTGATTTTGATTTTTTCCAAGTACTTTTTTTTGTAAAACGTTCTTTAATAGCTATCATTGTTGCATTTGTATCGAGAGAATTTTCTGCAAATGCATTTATGATTTCTTCCATTTCTTCTTTCGTGTGCTTTTCTAAGGGGGTAAAATCTACTACTTGCATACGTCCTTCTGTTAAAGTTCCTGTTTTGTCTAAACAAATCACATCTACTCTTGCTAATGTTTCCATACAATATAATTGTTGCACTAATACTTTATATTTTGAAAGTCTAATTACACTTACAGCCATGACTGAGCTAGTGAGTAACACTAATCCTTCTGGAATCATTCCAATTAAAGAAGCTACTGTTCCAAAAATTGCTTGTGGAACATTTCCATCTGTGGCATTTACTTGACTAAAATACATGATAATACCAATTGGAATGATAAAAATGGATAAGATTTTTAAAAGCTTTTCAAATGAATCCATTATAACTGAATTGGCTTTTTTTTGATATTTTGCTTCTTTAGATATTGTCGCGACATAATTATCTTGTCCTACATGCTCTACTTTAGTTGTACAACTCCCACTTACAATGAATGATCCTGATAGAAGCATATCTCCTTTTTTCTTTAAAATAGCATCTGGTTCCCCTGTTAAAAAAGATTCATTTACTTCTACTTCTCCATCTAAAATGATTGAATCAGCGACAATTTGATGGCCTACAGTTAGAATAGTTACATCATCTAAAACCAGTTCGTCTAGGGATAGTTCTTCTTTTTTTCCTTCACGTATCGTTGTTACCTTTGATTCAGAAATTACGGATAAGCGATCAATAATTTTTTTCGATATAATTTCTTCTACAATACTTATAATCGAATTAATGATAATTACCCCCATAAATAAGCAGTTTTTTAATCCTTCAAACAACTCATTGTTTATAATGCCTGCAGTTAAAACCGCGGCACCTAAGGCGATATTTAAAAAATTAAAATATGTAAAAAAGTTACTAGCAATGATTTGTTTTATGGATTTCGTTTTCGGTTGATCATCAAAATTCACTAATCCTTCGGAAATTCTGTTTGCTACTTGTTCTTGTGTAAGACCAAAATCTTTTTTGGGCTCATATCTTTCCATGTAAAATCACCAACTTATGAATTTATTATAGCATACTTCCTAAGAAAAATTTCTGACAATTTTGTAAGAAAAACAATCTTGTCTTGTTGTATACTTTTAAATAAATTTCATAAAAAAAGAAATGATTTTTAGTTCATTTCCATTCTTTTTGCTCGTGACATGTCTCGAGGGGCAGTTATCTGAAAAAGATTTTCTTCGTGTTTAAAGTCATTTGAGGTAAAGCCTAAATTTTCTAAAGATTTTAAAAGTCGTTGTTTTCTTATATATCCTTCTATTGAATTTCCTCCTAAAATAGGACTAAATTCGAATAAAAATATATCATCATATGGGCAAATACTAGGATCTAATAAAAGCATTTTACTTTCTGATGAAGATATTTTTTGACTATTTAACATAGTCTCCCAGTATTTATGAAGCATGCGATTACGAAAATTATAATCAACTTTATCTGTTTTTCTCATAATTACTGTTGCTTCTTCTTCGATAATTACTCTTTGGAATAAAGCTTTTAAAAATGCTTCTTTTCCATATTGTAATTCTAAGTCAATCGTTGTTTGATAAGCTAAAATCACGTTTTCTATACTGCGCTTTTGCTGAACATTTTTAATTATTTCTCTTGTATTTAATAACTCTTCTTTAGTCATTTTTTTCTTCCTTTCGTGCTAGAATATTTTATAGAATTATTTTCTTGTTGTCAACTATTTACAGTTACTATTCACAGCCAAAGTGAAACAACGGAAAAAATTGACTAGTTTTCTAGTCATTTTTTATATGCAAGAATTTCTTCCAAATTATATGGATGACTACTCATTAGTCTTACGCAAGCATCTATAATGTTAATTCCGTTTTTCTTACACGTTTCTATATAGCTTCTAATTCTCGCATAATTTTTTGCTGTTTCTATATTTTTAAATTGACCACTTATCTTCATTTTTGATTTTACTGGTCTTATATTTCTTTCAGATGTATTATTGGTAGATGGTATATCAAATCTATATACCCATAGTAAGTAGTTCTTTTTGTACTTTTCTAAATCTTTGATTAAATTCTTTTCTTCTTTCATAAAGTAATTATTGCTATCTCTTTCGTTTATTTCTTTTGCTTCTTCAAGAATTTTATCATAACTTTTTTCTAGTGTTTCTAAATATTCTCTACTAAAAGATTCTACTTTACTATTCATCAATTTATTTCTATCTTGATTTGTCTTGGATAATAATTCTTTTAGTTGTTCACACCATTCATGTTTTGTGTTTTCTTTCATCTTTTTTAATCTTCTTATTACATGTATCAAACATTCTACATTCTC
>CALVXT010000033.1 GCA_944371545.1 uncultured Bacilli bacterium
TATCTACAGTTCAAATGTCTATTTCAAGAACAAAATTGTCCTTTTTCGTCCATTTTTGAACATTTTCGTCCTTTTAGTTTTTGGCATTTCTAATTACTTCTTCTAGTTCTTGTAATGATATTTTATTTGTAATGTTATTTTTACTAATATACATAATTTCATTCTCACCAAAAATTAGATATATATCACTACCTATTTTCAACTTATAAGGCTCAATGTAAGCAATATTGGTCTTAGGTATAGTGATAATACTATCTTCCATTAACTTTAGTTTATGACCGTTAAATTTACCTAGGTTGTTTATCTTTCTTTGTAATTCTCTACTTATTTCTAATCTCTCTTTAATTACCAAATACTACCAATTCCTTTCTAACAACAAAAAAATCGACTCATAAGAATCGATTTTTATCTTGAAGTCTTTCGACTTTTTTCCATTCTGGGGCGAAATGTGGGGGTCGAACCCACGCATGCCGGAGCCACAATCCGGTGTGTTAACCACTTCACCAATTCCGCCATTACTCGAATATCTTAACAAATTATTGCTACTTTTGCAAGTATATATTATAATGTTTTTAAGAAAGTAAGTGATTTATTTGATGATTTTATCTATATGGACAGATATTCAAGATTTTTTTAGACCTGTTACTGATTTCTTTATCGATTTATGGAATTCTATTCGTGATTTTCTTTTACAATATATGTCTCAAGATGTCTTAACTATATTAATCTTCGGAATTGTTGTCGCGATTATTCTAATTGTTGTTCTTGCAATTATGAATAAAAATTAATGAAAAAAAGATATACACTTCGTTGTGCAGTTTTCCTAATATTAACAAAGATTGAAAACAACACAGAATATATTTTACTTCAAAAAAGATATCATACAGAAGTTTTAAGCGGAAAATATGATGTGTCCTGTTCTGGACATCTTGAAGAAAACGAAAGCGTAAAAGAAGCAATGATTAGAGAAGCCAAAGAAGAAATAAACATAAATTTAAAAAAGGAAAATTTACATTTTAGTTCCACAATGCATGCTCATTTTGAAGATGCCGATTACATACTTATAACTTTTTGGGCAAATACATACCAAAACACTCCAAAAATTATGGAACCGGATAAATGCAATGAATTAAAATGGTTCAAAATTAATGAACTTCCAGAAGATTTAGCCGACACTAGAAAAATCATGATTGAAAATTATAAAAACCATATTCCTTATACAGAATATGGCTTCGAATCTAATAAGAGTACTTATTAGATTTTTTTAATTATTTACACTATGCTCCACTCTTGGACTATCCATTTTTAAAGCTTGAAAAGTATACCCATGAGAAAGGCCAAATTGGATAATAGTTTCTACAGCATCAACACTATATTCTTTAATATCATGTTGTAAAACAACATAAGTACTTTGATTTCCCAAAGAATTAATTACATTAGAAGCAACCTCTCCAGCAGTTTTTGCACCCCCGGCATCTTTACTGTCAACATTCCAATCAAAGTATCGATATCCTTTAGCTTGAACAGCCTTCGTAAGTTTACTCATTATGTGACATCCTGCATCATAATTTTTACTAATCGTATTAGACCCTCCACCAGGAAAACGAACAATAGTTGATTTTGCTCCAGTTATTCGCTCTACTTTAGCTTGAATAGCATTCAAATCAGAAAAATACGCATTTACACTTGAATAAATATATCCATAATTATGACTGCTAGAATGAAGACCAATAGTATGTCCCTCATCATAAGCTCTTTTTATAACGTCATCATATCCCTTAGTTAATCCTTGATCAGTGACAAAAAAAGTGGCTTTTACGTTATATTTTTTTAAAACATCCAACAATTTATCTGTATATTTACTTGGACCATCATCAAATGTTAAATAGATATTTTTCCCATCTAATGAAGGATAATCTGAAGACTCATAAACATATACATAACGAGTCACTGTTGCTTCATTTTGATTACTATCTAAAACTTTATAAACAAGTTGATATTCACCTGCCACCGTTGTATCAACTACTCCTTCAATCGTAATTTGGGATGTTAAGTCTCCATCGCACATATCAGTAGCTGACGCATTTGCTTCAACATAAGTTCCATTTAAAGGAATAAAAACATTTTCTTCTCCGTTTAAAGAGATCGTTGGGGCATCTTCATCCTTTAAAATTGCTGGTTTAGAAAGAGAAGCTTTATTTCCCGAAGAATCTGTTACTTCAAAAACAATTTTCTCATCTAAAACCGTAGTCGTAATTTTATCTGTAAGATCCCCATCATAATTATCTGTAGCTTTTACTTCATATCCATAGCCTTTATGATTTGCACAATAAGTCAAAGGTTCTTCGCCAACAACCTCTATTGTAGGACTTTCCAAATCTACAACTTCTACAGTTTGCTCTTTTTCAAAAGTTTTTGACTCATATTCGTAAGTATAAACTACTGTATAACTTCCCAATTTCGAAGTATCAACTTCTCCACTTTCCGTAGCCTTAACTTCTTCACAATGGAAAAATGTTCCATAACAAGCATTCCCGACATTATAAGTAAAATCAGCTTTTAAAGGCACAGTAACTTTAGAAGAAAAATTACTCAACCGAAATCTAGGAACTAGAAAAAAATACACAAATAAAAAAAGCAAAATAATTCCAAATATAGCAAGTAAAACAAATAAAACTTTTTTATCAATTCGTAACTTCTTTTCTTCCATACTACTCTACTCCATATGTTTAGTATACCACAAAAGAAAAAACGAATACTATAAATATTCGTCAAAACAATTTACGATGTATACCGAACTTTCTAGTTGACTTGTTGAAACAAATCCACTAGGAGCTTTTAATACCGAAGGAATACGATTTACAACATCCGCACATGTAAGCATAACCGTATCTGGCTTTGAGTTTAAAACCATCGTTGTCGGTTCTCCATAAATTGTCCAAGCGTTTTCATCTTCTTCATCTTTAGTATATACTTTACCAATACATTCAATTTCCAAAAGGATATTTTCTTTAGTCGTTGCTGTAACAACCGCATTCATACCTCGAACCATTCCATTATGTAAAGTCATATCAAGGGTATTACTCTGAAGTTCATCTTCACATAAAACTGGAAAACATTCTTGCTTCATACTAACAATATGAATACCAAGCTTATCTGCAAGCCATCCAGCAACATTCCACATATAACTTGGAAAAAAAGATTTTTCTTTCATTAATTTTTCTCGTTCTTCTTCACTCATATGATTAGTACTTGCAATAGTCTTATCAAAATCCTCAGGCGTTAACCCTGCTCCATGAGCTTTAGCTAAAGCAATACCATAATCCTCTACATTATAAGAACTTCGTCCTTTTATTTTGGTAATTCGATGCATCGAAGAGCAAATACTAGTAATCATATTTCCCCAAAACACATCTTGATAACCACAACCCACCATCGTTACATGATTAGCTTTTGCAAGAGCGTCAAGTTCTTTAAAAACAACTGGATTAGAATTTGAAGCAAAAAAAGCCTCTTCACAAGTAGTTAAAACATTAACTCCATTACATAAACAGGTTCTAGCTACTTCACAAATATCATTTAAAGTACTCATAGTCGCGATAAAAGCAACATTGGGTTTCGTTTCCTTTAAAAGTTTATCCAAGTCTGTCACAGATGAAATAACAATATCTTTATCCTCTGTTTCCATCACAACTCCAATATCTTTTCCTAAAAGAGAAGGATTAATATCAACAGCTCCTACTATACTTCCACCTTTTTCATAAACATATCGCATTAAATATTTACTCATCTTTCCACAACCAATTTGAAAGACTCTAACTTTTTCCATAAATCTTATCCCCTTTCATCCAAATTCACATTTTCTTCAGCAAGCAAATCTTTAAATTCTACTTTAAAACGTTCAATTTCTTTTTTCTTCACATCTTCATAAATATTCTTAGCATTACAAATAGCTTTATAAACATGCTTCATTTTTACTTCTTTTTCATTATCAAATAAAGCATAAGTAAAAGCATTTGACAAAATAGTTAAACAAATATCTGGATACCTAGAAGCCACTTCATACACCCTTTTATATTCATCAGTCATCTCTACAATAAAAGTCATAATCCGTTCTTTTACGAAATCTGAATAATTAAGTTTTACACCAATTTGTTTTTCAAGTTTAGGTAAAGTTCCTAACAAAATTTTAACAGTTGTTGGTTTATCCGTTTCCAAAACATCAATTTTTTGAAATCTTCTTAAAAATGCTCGGTCACGTAAAATATATGTCTCATACTCTTCTGTAGTCGTGGCGCCAATCATTTTAATCGTTCCTCTATCAAGGCCAGCTTTTAACATATTAGCAAAGTCGATGCCACCATTTTCTGAAGTATTTTTATTTACTAAAACATGCGTTTCATCAATAAATAAAATAGTTTTATCTCGAGCATTTAATTCTTTAACCAACATATCAATTCGACTTTCTGTTTGACCATCAGCATTAATAGAGCCTAAAAGAGAAGTAATATTCACCTTAATAATTTCCCAGCCCTTTAAAGCATCTGGAACAAGCCCCTTTTGAATACGATAAGCAAGGCCTTCCACAATCGCTGTTTTACCAATACCAGGCTTACCGACTAATAAAGCACTTTTCTCCGGAGTCAAAAGTGTTAAAATACACTGTTTTATCTCGTCATCTCTTGAGATAGCCGGATCAGTAATATATTCCTTTTTGGTCAAATTTTCTCCATAACGTTCCAACATGCTGATTTCCGTATTTAGTGTTTCCATATTTATCATCCTCTAAAAATATTTTAGCATAAAACAAAAAAAAATTCATCCGAAAGCGGATAAACTTTTTTAATAAAAGATACTACAACTATCTTGCTGAATCTGATTTACACCAACCTTGTCAGTTTCTTTAACACCTACAACCTCATTCTCATCAAAAATATTTTCAATATCTGTATCTATATAAGCCTGATAAGTTTTAAAAGTAAATTCATAATAGAAACCAACTTTTAAATCAGTAGCAATATCTTTATCTAATCGAACAGTTGTAAGATCATCACTAAGATACTCGGATAAAACGACAGTATAATCCTCGCCATCATCACTTTCCTTAATCATTTCAACAAAATATGTCCGTACAAAATCACAAGAAGAATAATTTGTTTCATTTTGATAATATTTTTGACGATTTTCCTTAATCGTTTCAATATTTTGTTCATTTGCAGTAATAACAATCGTTGGTTCAATATAATAATTATAAACCTTCTTTTCTTTTAAATCATTGATAAAATGAGAAAGAAGTTCTTGTCGTAAATAAATTTTTTCTAAAGACCAATCTAAATAAACAAAATCATCATCCTTATGAATATTTGTAGCCATTTTATTTCCAAGTGGATAATAACGATATTCGACTAAAACATTTTCTAAAGAATTATCTACAACATAATCAGAAATATTTCCAATAAAAATAGTATCTTCATTCATCACAAGTTCTTCTTGCATAACTTCAGTAGTAATATCACTAGGTGGAGAATTAATAAACTCTGTTTCAGCTACTTCTAAAGTAGCAACCCCACATCCTACTCCTAAAAGAGTAAAAGAAACCAGTAAAGAAACAGCTAAACGAAGTCCATGATTTTTACGATCTAATACAAAATTAAATAATAGCCAAAAGAAAATAATTCCTAAAATAAATAAGGATAACATGACTAAATAAAAGCCAAAATAAGTAACACCTTGAATTAATAAATAAACACAAATAGCTAAAACAATTCCCATTCCAATTAAATATACACTCACGCCAAACAAAATACAAATGGCTAAAAATTTTAAGAAAAATACTCCAATTTTAATAATAAATTCACTAAAACTTGTCAAACCACTTTTTCTTTTTTCTACACAAACTTCTTGAACAACCTTTTCTTTCTTAGGTTTTTCCTTTTTTTTATACTCTTTTGGTTCTTCTTTTTTTTCTTCCTCTATAGAAACATTTTGTAAATAACGATAATTAAAAATCCGAACAAAGACAACAATCGCCAAAATACAATAAGCAAATTCTAATACAAAACTCCAAACCGTATAAAAAATTCGATTCAAAGGTGAAGATAAAATATTAAAAACATTTGAACCTAAATCAACAAGCATAGAAACTGGAATATGACATAATCCAATAAGTAACAAAATCAAAAAAATTTCAATCACAAACTGAGCAATTTCTTTAGGACTTTTTTTACTAAAATCTTGAATTAATCGGTCAATTATTTTTACAACCTTATTAGCAAAATTACCAATTGGATCATCATTTTTAGGAACTTTAACTTTATAAGCTTTTAAAAGTTCATCAGCAAGTTCATCAATATCCCCAAACGAATTCACCGCCTCTTCTTCCGAAGCGCCTGCTTCTATTTTTTCATCAATATATCCCTCATATTCAGATAAAAGGTCTTCTACTTCCTTTTCCTCTAAAATATCCAATCTTTTACGTAATTTATTTAAAAATTCTTCCTTTTTCACTCTTTTTCCCTACCTTCCATAAACTGATTTACACTTTTAGAAAACGATTTCCATTCTTCTAAAACCTCTTGCTGTCTTTTTCTTCCTTTGGCAGTAATATGATAATATTTTCTCGTAGGTCCTTCTGTTGACTCTACCAAATATGTTTCAAAAAAACCTTCATTAGTTAATCTTTTTAAAATTGGATAAATAGTTCCTTCATTAACATCAACGGCTTCTCTTACCTTTTCAACCAGTTCATAACCATATACATCTTTTTCATCTACTATACTTAAGACGAGCAATTCTAAAACGCCCTTTTTAAACTGCGTATGAATAGTATCACTCCTCTCTCGAAAAGAGAATACCACAGCTACTATGCAATGTCAAGTACTAAGCAAAAACAAAAAGACAACGTTTTGTTGTCTTTCAAAATAGTTCCCATTTCCAAAAAAATATTTTAAATAGAAGTGTGTTTTGACTAAGATAATGATTATTAAAGCGTATTGTATAGGGTAGTAGTTATATAAATATGGGAACTATTCACCAAACAATTTTTGCTTGGTGAAACCTACTATAAACAAAAAGATATAAGATTACAAGACAAGAAATTGACAAGTTTTGCCCTATTTTGTCGAAAAAAGTCTATTCTGTCCGTAATGCGATAACTGGATCTTTTTTACTTGCTAATTTTGCTGGAATAAAACCACCAATTAAAGTTAAAAGTACACTTACTGTAATTAAAATTAAAGCATGAAGTGGATTCATTACCGCGACATTTTCTAAATCTGTTAAACTATACAATAAAGAGTTTGTTGGGAACAACAATAGCCAGGCAATAAAGATACCAATTAAACCAGAAGTAATACCGATAATAAAGGTCTCAGCATTAAATACCCTAGAAATATCTTTTTTACGAGCTCCTAAACTTCTTAAAATTCCAATTTCCTTTGTTCTTTCTAAAACAGAAATATACATAATTATACCAATCATAATAGAAGAAACAATTAATGAAATAGAACTAAAAGCAATTAAAACAATAGTAATTGCGTCCATAATGCTACCAGATAAGGAACTCATTAAGCTTGCTTGATCAATATAAACAACTCTCTCTTCCTCTTCTAAACCTTCATTATATTGATCTAAATAAGAAGTGATTTGATCTTTAGTTTCAAAATCTTTTGGATAAATAAAAATCATATAAGGTACAGATTTATCTCCTAAATACGCAAGTAAATTTTCTTTTGTCTCTGCTCCTTCTTCTGTCGAAGTGTCAATCATTTCTCCTGATAAAACACTATAATTTGCTTTCTTTTGAGCTTCAACAACTTTTGAAGTACTATTTTTTTCTAAAACATTATTTAATAAATCATTGGTATAAAAAATTCCAGAACTTCCAATATAACTAGGAAAATCACTTTTTAAACGTAAAATTCCAACAACTTTTAAAGTCATATTATTAGAGCTATTATAAACACTTTCCAAATCATTACTTGGAATATAATAATTTCCATAATTCACATAATAATCATCATTATAAGCAAGTTTAATTGTAGAATTTAAAATGGTATCAAAAGAAATATTATCCTCACTAGTAATTCCTAAAGCTCGTAAAATATCTGTAGATACTTGATTTTTACTATCAACAACCAAAACGATTTCATCTTTTTCGGTTGCTTTACGCCCTGCCAATATATCGTAGTGCATATCGATTACGTCTTCCTCTTGACCGCTTAAAGCATGAGGCATACTTTGAATACCTAGATTTTGTGTATCTAAAAGTTCTACTTTTCCATCAACTTTTTGAAGCAAATTTAACCCCACAGCATAGGTATAAGTTATTCCAGCTACACTAGAAGAATCCATTTTTTCCAGATAATCGACATACTCTGGTGTTAAAGCATTTTTATGAGTATATTCATCAATCATTTTCTCTGTCGGAATAACATAGGAAACATCTGGATAATCTGCCTCACTACTAGACATATCTTCTTGTAATTGACTCATAGTTTCCTCGTCCATATTCATCGATTGCTGACTAATAATAATCGGTAAAGAACTCAACGTATTCTGCTCAAAAATATCAATTTGCCGATCAAATCCATTCGATAAACTAAGAATTAAAGCAATACCAATAATTCCGATAGATGAAGCAAATGCAGTTAAAAGAGTACGTCCTTTTTTCGTTCTTATATTATTCAAAGATAAATGCAAAGCTGTCAAAAAACTCATGGAAGTTTTTCTTATGTGATAAGACTCTTCATTTTTTTCCTTCTTTTTCACTTCCTTCGAATCACTTATAACCTCACCGTCTTTCATTTCAATTACTCGACTAGCGTATGTATGAGCAAGTTCTGGATTATGAGTAACCATAATAACTAATTTGTCTTTGGCAATTTCTTGAATCAAATCCATAATCTGAACACTAGTTTTGGAATCTAATGCTCCGGTAGGCTCATCTGCTAAAATGATATCTGGATCATTTGCAAGTGCTCTAGCAATCGCAACTCTCTGCATTTGCCCACCAGATAGTTGATTAGGTTTTTTATGTAAATGGTCTTTTAATCCCACTTTAGTCAAAACTTCAATTGCTTTCTTCCGACGCTCTTTACTAGAAATTCCAGATAAAGTCATACCCATTTCAACATTATTTAAAATATCAATATGACTAATTAAATTATAACTTTGAAAAACAAAGCCAATACAATTATTTCGATAAGCATCCCAATCTCGATCTTTAAAAGATTTTGTAGATTTTTGATTAATAATTAAATCACCACTATCATACCGATCAAGACCACCAATAATATTTAAAAGTGTAGTCTTACCACTGCCACTCGGACCTAAAATAGCAACAAATTCATTTTTTCGAAAAGTTAAACTTACATCTTTCAAAGCATGTTGAATAAAATCTCCTGTTTTATAACTTTTTTTAATATTTTTTAATTCTAACATAAATATCCTTTCTAACTTTTTTTCTTATGCCTAAACATGTAAAAATATTACTCTCACCACACCGTTTTTATTATATAAAAAAAAGGAGTCTTTTGCAAATTCACTCCCCAACAATTGCATCTACTTGACTCTTTAGTTCTTCATAATCGGCTTTAATTTCTTCATTTTGCTTAACATACTCCTCATACTTAGGAACTATCAAAAACTTTACACCTAAAAACCACGCTAAATTAATTACAATTACGAGAATAACAACAAGATATATCGGAACACTATGTTGCTTTGCCTTTAACTTCTGTTCCAAAATTCGAACATCATTAGATAAATCAGGAATTTTTACATCTTCTTTTTTAACATGTTGTCTTTCATAATCATTTAGCATTTCTTCTTGTTGTTTTTCAACATCCAAAATCGATTTAAACTTAGAAGTAGGAAGATCTTTTATAGATTCATTCATATCTAAAGTTTCAATTTTTTTATCCTCTTCATTATGAGAATTATTCAAATTCATATCAACCTACTCCATTCTATAAAAAATTATAGCATAAAAAAGCAATTTTTTGTTGACAATTTGCATAGAATTACTATATAATAAGTATGTACTGCTCAATTAGCTCAGTCGGTAGAGCAAACGGCTGTTAACCGTTGGGTCGTAGGTTCGAGTCCTACATTGAGCGCCATTATG
>CALVXT010000034.1 GCA_944371545.1 uncultured Bacilli bacterium
GAACTTAAAGAATTTATAAGAGTTCCTCCTTTCTAAGAAGATTTTTATTCTTCTAACTATATATACAAATAAAATCTTTAATTTCCTTTTTTTTAAATAAAAAAACAATTAGAAAAAGAAAAATTCTAATTGTTAAAAAACTAAATTAATTAAGTAGTTTTAACCACAAACATATCATTAACTATACCTAATTTTCAAATTGATAACACCACACATATCATAGCAATCTATTAAGTTAAACGAATTCATAAGCTATAATATTAATGATGTAAAAAAATCTATGCAACAAAAATCCAAGTTTTTTATAGTGTTAGAATGAAAAAAAATAGTAAATTTCATATATCAACGATAAAGGTTATTAATCTTAACTCTTTTATTAAAAAAGCAGGAAAATTTACAACAATTTCCATGCTTTTTGAAATACTGTAGGTAAAGAATATTTTTCTAAAAGATCCTTTTCTGTAACAAAAAGTTCTTCTTTAATCTTTTTATTTAAAGAAACAGAATAAACTTTTATAATCCATTTTTGATGTGAAAAAATATGAATAACTTCTCCTAAATTTTTAATTTTATTAAATGAAATATTCTCATTTTCTAAATATTCTTGTACATCATTATCATTTAAGGGAAAATCTAAAGTCCAAAACTCATATAAATTAGCCAATAATCCAGTTTCTTTTCTTTTACGAATTAAAAAAGTTTGATGATATTCAAAAATTAAAACTGTTTTCAACAAAACTGGTTTTTCTTTTTTTATTTTTTTTACAGGATAATCTAAAACGGTATGATGTTTATAAGCTTGACAGCAGCTTCGTAATGGACACTCCTCACACAAAGGATTTTTTGTACAAACTAAAGCGCCTAATTCTATAAAACTTTGAGTAAATAAAGACGGAATCTCATTTTTCATAAGTTTTTTTAAAATTAAAGTATATTTTATTCGAACTTTAGGTTTTAAAATTTCTTCTTTTTCTTCAAAGACTCTGGATAAAACCCGCAACACATTTCCATCAATTGCAGGTTCAGGAATATCATAAGCAATAGATAAAATGGCCCCAACCGTATAAGGGCCAATTCCAGGCAAACTTTGTAATTCCTCTTTAATAGGTGGCAAAAAGTTCAAACCATTATTTTGGAGCATTTTCGCGGCCTTTTGCAAATTACGTGCCCGACTATAATAACCTAACCCTTCCCATAATTTTAATAAAATATCCTCACGAACATTGGCCAAAGCTTTAATAGAAGGAACAGTTTTTAAAAATCTTTCATAATAAGGTATTACAGTATCTACTCTAGTTTGTTGAAGCATCGTTTCAGATATCCAAATTTTATAAGCATCTTTTGTATGTCTCCATGGTAAATCGCGTTTGTTTTCCTGATACCATTGAAGCAATTTTTTTATATCATTCTTTTTCATATTTACTCATTATTTTATTCATTTCATACATTTTGCGATCTAATTCTTGAATATCTTCAGAATACTCCAACATAGTTTTCTGAACATCTTCTGGTATTTCTTCTTGGAACTTATAACGAATCTTATGATCTAAGCTAGCCCAGAAATCCATTGCAACAGTACGCACTTGTATCTCTGCAGTAACATACTCAACATAACCTTCTAAATAAATAGGCACTAACACAATTAAATGATAGCTGCTATAACCAGTATCTTTAGGTTCTTTAATATAATCCTTTCTTTTTTTTATTAAAAGATTTGTAGATCTTCCAATCATTGAAACAATGTCGTAAACATCGCTTAAAAAAGAAACAACGATTCTAAATCCTACAACATCAGAAATATGTTTTTCAATATTTTCAGCAGTATATTCATAACCTCTACTTGCTAATTTTTTTTGAATACTCTCTTCACTTTTTATTCGAAATTTAACATGCTCTACAGGCATATATCCGTGCTTTCTTTCAAATTCTTTAATAAGCACTTCTAATTCTGTTCCAAGCATTTTCTGTGCATATTCATACTTATATAGTAAAGTTTTATCCATAGATTGATCTATTCACCTCGTAATTTTTTATAACAGTAGATTATCATATTTTTTAATAAAATTCTATGCTTTTATAAAGAAATACATGTAATTTAACAAAAAAGAATTTTTAATTTTTATTTAGAATAAATTTTATAACTAGTAGATTTAAATTCATAAATATTTTTATTAAATAAATCTTCACCTTTAATTACTTTATAATAGGCACCCTTACTAGAACTTTTTACAACGCGATATATATAATAGTTTTTCAAATGATCTTTAGCAAATTCCCTTTCATTATCAGTAATATCAATCGGAACACTTTCATCTCCAACTGTTGACTTCACCTCTATATATTTTTTCTCATATATTCCATTCTCATTCAATTCAAAGGAAAGAATATCATATCCCTCATGATCCTTTTTATTTTCAAAACTTTGTTTCATTTCTTCTGCTTCTTTTAAAGCACCAGCATTTTTAACTTTTTCGTACTCTATCTCAAAAATCCTTTTTTCATTTTCATCACCAAGAATAGTCTGTTTCATATGATTAAGAATATAATTCGTTTTTTCATTTTTTTCTTTTCTATGTTCAATAAAATTATATTTTCTAATATTAGGCAAACCTTCCTTATATGTAACGAATATATCTGGAAATTTCAATTTAACTTTCTCTTCCATTTCAGAAATTTTAAACTTTATATCTTGAAATTCTTTTTCTTCTTTATTTTTAAAAGAAACTAACCTTAAAGGGAACTTCCAAACAAGCCGATCTTGGTTATTTTTATCAGGCTCATGAACTTAATATGGAAATTCATCAACTACAACTTTTCCAAGGTACATACACTTTTCTTTTTCAATTGTTCCAAAAAAATATATAGGTATATTAGCTTCACAAATTTTATTCTCACCAACCAATTCTTGATCACCATATAAGCCTTTTCCAGTATACAAAATTTTACCATTTTCAAGTTTTGTATCCTTATACACACCATTTTTAGGATCTGTTACAATAACAAGACAATTATATGTATTTGTTTTGCGAATTTCTCCGCTGACAGCAATCTTAAAGGTTTTCATTAACTCGTCTGATGAAAAAATAGTTCCTTCTTCTAAATTTTCAAAAAGCATAATTTGTTCATAATAAATAGATTTGTATAAATCTGTTTCTTTTTCTTTTAAAACATATTCTTCCTTACCTTTAAAATCTGAAGAAAGAACGCTATGGTTTTCTAAAATCGCACGAATAGAAGATTCCCCATTTTTTACTTCTTTTGTTTTTGAAACTTCCTCATATATTTCACTTAAATGAAGTCATTCTTTACCCGTTTTTCGATGCAAAGTAAGAACTGCATTATATACAGTTTTTTTAAAGTAATCATAATACATCCTCATATTCCATAATAGAATTTACTAGAAATAAATCAGCCGGAGCTAAATCAAATTGTAACAAATCTTTTTTGGTAACCCATTGATACTCATAATGATCGTGCAGACAAATTTGGCCATCCAAATACTGACATTCATACAATTTTAAATCAATTGTTTTCAATAAATCAGTATAAATAGTATGAGTCAAAAACTTTATAGCTTTCACTTTTAATTCAAATTCTTCGAAAATTTCTCTTTCTATAGCTTGTTCTTCTGTTTCTCCACTATTTAATTTTCCACCAGGAAATTCCCATTTTCCCAAAACAGAAACATCTCCAGTAGATCTTCTAGCAAGTAAAATTTTATCCTCCTTTTTAATTAAAGCAGCAACAACAATAAGCATATACTTCTCCACCTTTTCCTTATTTTACTACAAGACAAACAATTTAAATAGTTAAATTCATTAAACTAAAAAATGACACCCAACTAAGGGTGTCTTCAGGGGGTTTGTTAGGTACACGCTCAGAAGTGATCGTGAACATGTACCAGCACAGCGTTTATAGCTATGCTATATAAAGCATATTATGTTTTTGAAATTTTGTCAATTAGTAAAATCTAATTTGTCGACAATTTCTTGATACTTTTTATCATTTTTATACTTTTCTGATTTTATATAATTTAACACATCTTCTTTAGCTTTTATCAATATAGAATAATCTCTTTTTAAATTAGCTATTTTAAATGTCATATCTCCACTCTGTTTTACTCCAAACAAATCTCCTTCTCCACGAAATTCAAAATCCTTTTCACTAATATAAAAACCATCGTTACTTTCTTCTAATACTTTTAATCTTTCCTTTTCTTCATTACAAATCAAATAACAATAACTTTGTTTATCATTTCTTCCAACTCTTCCTCTTAATTGATGCAAAGTTGCTAATCCAAATCTTTCTGCGTTAAATATAACCATAATCGTTGCATTTTTAACATCAACGCCAACCTCTACAACTGTTGTCGAAATAAGTATTTTTGTTCTCCCGATTTTAAAATCGTTCATTACTTCTTCTTTTTCAGCTTTTTTTAACTTACCATGTAAAACTCCAATCGGAATTTTATTATGAAAAGCCAAATCAAATTTTTCTTTTAATAAATTTACATCTTTTAAACTACTCTCATTTGTATCTTCAATCATCGGTGCCACTACATAAACTTGTTCGTTATTTTTAATAGCCTCCAACACTTTAAATAACACTTCTTTTAAATCTTTTTCTTTAACAATCTTAGTTATAATCTCTTTGCGTCCGTTTGGTTTTTCTTTAATTAATGAAGTATCCATATCTCCATAAATAGTCAAGGCATAAGTTCTTGGAATAGGAGTTGCACTCATAAAAAGCATATCAGGAAGACATCCTTTTTCCTTTAGACTTGTTCGTTGATTTACCCCAAATCGATGTTGTTCATCTGTAACAATAAATGCCAAATTTTTAAAAAATATTTTTTCATTTAAAATTGCATGAGTTCCAATTAAAATATCCACTTCTCCCTTTTGAATTTTAACAGCAATTTTTTCTTTTTCTTTTTTTGTCATACTTCCAACTAAATATTCCACATGAATATTTGTTCCTTTTAAAAGATCTCTAATAGACTGATAATGTTGCAAAGCCAAAATCTCTGTTGGAGCCATAAAAGCACTTTGATATCCAGCTAAAGTATTAGCATAAAGCAAAGTAGTCGCGACAATAGTTTTTCCTGAACCCACATCGCCTAAAAGTAATCGATTCATTCTTTTAGAAGAACACAAATCTCTTAATCCATCATCAATAGCCTTCTGCTGATCTTTAGTTAAAGAAAAGGGCAAAGATTGCAAAAATGTTTTTACTTGTTCCATTGAAATTTTCTTAACTATCCCAATTTCTTGATCTTTTAAAGATTTCAAATATTGTATTTTAAACATAAAAATAAAAAGTTCTTCATAAATAAGTTTTTGCTCTGCTTTTTTCATAACAGCCATATCTTTTGGATTATGTATCTCTTCTAAAGCTATATCTTTAGTTAATAAGTGATACTTAAAATTATATTCTTGAGGAACATAATCATACACACAATCTTTTTCTTTTAATGCTTCTTTTATTATTTTTTCTAATGTACTATTTTTTAAACCTTTAATTGCATGATAAATAGGAATAATTTTTGTCTCGGTTATAGCATTTAATTTTAAATCATTAGCTGTAAAAACATTTTTTTTGGCATCATATTTACCAATTAAGGTAATTACTCTACCTACAGTCATATGAGGTTTTATAAAAGCTCGATTAAAAATAGCTACTGTAAATATTTTTCCATAAGCTGTTGCTTTAAAACGATAAGTATTAAAATTTTTACGAATGAAAGAAACTTTGCCAATATCTGTAACTGTTGCATTTATAGTCAAAACTGTATTTGATTCAGAAGTTTCCAAAATAGTTGGTTCAAGAATTTGATATTTATATGGATAATATGTTAATAAATCTTCAATTGTATAAATATTAGAAGCATATAGATGTTCTACTGTTTTTTCTCCTATTCCTTTTAAATTTTGTAAGTTCATATGCCCTCCTAACCCCATTATACAATAAAAATATATAGAGTTTCAAATATGAAAAAATCCATCAAAATTTGATGGATTTAAAGTACGCACTCAGAAGAGCCCCCTGAAGGCTCTTCCTTAAAAGAATAAAAAGGGGTTGACTAGTGTGATACTAGCACCAATTCGCCTTCTCAAGTGAATTGGTAGTTTATATACTAATCGATAACCCTTAATTTGTCAACTAAAAAATGTAAGTTTTTTTTAAATTTTTTGCTACAGAAAAGAAATTATTTTATTTCTTTAGAAACATTAATCCATGTATGATTAGGAACTGCTTTTTCTAACTCCTCAATTGTTAATTTAACTGCACTATTAGAGGTGCCACAGGCAGGATAAATTGTTTGATGTTCTTTTAAAGATTCATCAAAATAAACCGAAACATTGTCATTTATTCCAAAAGGACAAACGCCGCCTGGAGGATAACCAATAATGTCTTCAACATTTTCAAATGGAATCATTTTTGCTTTTTCATGAAAAACTTGTTTAAATAATCCATTTTTGCATTTTGCATCTCCTGCCATTAAAATAACTATAGGTTTATCTTGTACAAAAAAGGCTAAAGTTTTTGCAATTTCACTTTCTTGACAATTTAATCTTAAAGCCGCCTCTTTTACAGTTGCACTGCTTTCATCAAAGACAAGAATTCGGTCTTCTAAATGATAATTTTTTAAATATTCTTTTGCTTTATTCAAAGACACTTTCTCACCTACTTAACAATAACACTTACAATTCTATTTGGAATATAAATAAACTTGACAATCTCTTTATCTTGAAGATATTTTTGAATATTTTCTAAATGTTCAACTTTTGCTTTTACTGATTCTTCAGTATCATCTTGAGACACTTCTACTTCTCCACGTAATTTACCATTAATTTGAACACCAATTGTTTTTTCTTCAGCTTGAATACAGTTTTCATCATACTCAGGCCAACTACTTTTACAAAGCATTTTTCCAAGACTATACTGTTCATTTAATTCTTCAGTCACATGAGGAGCGATTGGATTTAATAATTGAAGCAATAAACGATAGTCAGCTTTTGATACACCGTTTTCATACTTTTCATATTCATTTAGCATAATCATTAAAGCTGCAACTGCCGTATTAAATTTTAATGAAACTAAATCTTCAGAAACCTTTTTAATCGTTTTATTAGCTAATAACAAATTTGTATAGTCGCTCTTCTCATTTAATTTCTCACCTATTTTGATAACTCGATCAATAAATCTTTTACATCCACGAAGAGACTCAACACTCCATGCTGCATCTGCTTGATAATCTCCCATAAACATTTCGTATACTCGAAGTGTATCAGCTCCATATTCATTAACAATATCATCTGGATTAATAACATTTCCTTTTGATTTGCTCATTTTTTCATTGTTAGAACCTAAAATCATTCCATGACTTACTCGAATATCAATCATTTCTTTATTAGGAACTAATCCAATATTATATAGGAATTGAACCCAAAATCTAGCGTATAATAAATGTCTTGCTGTATGTTCCATTCCGCCATTATACCAATTGACTTTTTGCCAATAATTCATAGCATCCATACTTGCAAATTCTTGATCATTGTGCGGATCCATAAATCTTAAGAAATACCAACTTGATCCAGCCCAGTTTGGCATGGTATCTGTTTCTCTTTTTGCTGGTGCTCCACATTTTGGACAGGTTGTATTCACCCAGTCTGTAATTTTAGCAAGTGGACTTTCTCCATTATCCGTCGGTTCGTACTCTGCCACATCAGGAAGTAACAAAGGCAAGTCTTTTTCATCCATTGGCACCCATCCACAATGTTCGCAGTAAATCATTGGAATTGGTTCTCCCCAAAATCTTTGACGTGAAAAAATCCAATCACGCATTTTATAGTTGTTCACACGTCTTGCTATACCAAGTTTTTCTAATTTGTCTGTTATTTTTTCTTTAGCTTCTTCAACTGTTAATCCGGTAAATTCTTCGCTGTTGATAAGTTTACAATTCTTTCCTAAATAATCTTGTTTTTCAAATGCATGTTTTGTGATATCTCCGCCGCTTATTACCTCGATCATCTCAAGATTATGAGCTTGTGCATATTCAAAATCTCTTTGATCATGTGCTGGAACAGCCATAACTGCACCTGTTCCATAGTCTCCTAAAACAAAATCTCCTAAGTATATTGGAACTTCTTTCCCATTAATTGGATTAATTGCTTTAATTCCTTTAACAATACAACCAGTTTTATCTTTATTTAAATCTGTTCTCGCTAAAGCAGACTTTTTCGCCGTCTCCTCAATATATTTTTCTACTTCTTCTTTATTTTCAACACGAGGCATTAATTCTCTGATTAATTTACCATCTGGAGCAATCACGAAGAAAGTGATTCCGTAAACTGTTTCAATGCAAGTTGTAAAAATAGAGAATTTTCCACCACCCACAATATTCACGTCCATCTCAACGCCTGTTGATTTTCCAATCCAGTTTATTTGCCCTAATTTTACTTTTTCAGCAAAGTGCGTATCATCTAAACCTTTTAGTAAATCGTCAGCATAACTAGCCATCTTTAACATCCATTGAGATTTTTCTTTTTGAACAACTTCTGTTCCACAACGTTCACAAACTCCACCGGCTGCATCTTCATTTGATAGTACTGTTTTACATTTTGGACACCAATTTACAGGCATTGTTGCTTTGTAAGCCATACCGTGTTTATAAAATTGTAAAAATTGCCATTGTGTCCATTTATAATACTCTGGATCTGTTGTAGAAAATTCTCGATCCCAATCGAATGAAAAGCCTAAAGTTTGCATTTGACGTTTAAAAGTTTGTATATTTTCTTTAACAGCATCCTTAGGATGAATATGATTTTTAATAGCATATTGTTCGGCGGGTGATCCAAAAGCATCCCATCCCATTGGAAATAAAACATTATATCCCTGCATCCTTTTCATTCTTGCCATTGCATCATGGGCAGTATAGCTTCTAACGTGTCCTACATGTAATCCGGCTCCACTTGGATAAGGAAATTCAACTAATATATAATAAGGTTTCCTCGTTTTATCATTATTAATTGTTTTAAAAACTCCTTCATCTTCCCATATTTTTTGCCATTTTTTTTCAATTTTTTTAAAATCCATGTTCATTCTTTCCTTTCTTTTTGATATCCTTTTTTTACTAAATGTCTTCCATATATTTCAAACAATGCATAAATGAGCGCAAATAACAGGACAAACCCAGTCAAAAATTTCCAAATATAATCAATAGGTAACATGAAAATAAATGTTCCTACAAAAGATATTATAAAAGCATCAATTATGCACACCCATAAAATCATCTGTCGTTTTTTTAATCTTTTTTCATCTAAATCAAATTTATTTATTAAATATTTAATTTCACCAATTGATTTTTTCTTTTTATATTTTGATAAATTCATAAAATAAGTAATAATAAATATAATCAGAAAAAATATTAAAAACATAAATATATTAAATAAAATTTCACTTGTTTCCATAATGCTCACTTTCTAACTTTCCAATAACCATTTTTCTTTGCACATCTTATAAGTACATTTTCTCTTTTAAAATAGCTATATTTCTTTCTATAGTTTTTCTCATAGTATTAATTTTATTGACAACTCTTTTTATGTAATCTTATTAAGACTTTATTTTAAAACTCATTTAATTCGTCAAAAATTAATTGTTCTTGAGATCTTCAATTAAAAATCATAATAAACCCATGTTTTTTCTAATTGAAAATATACTTTCACTTGTTAATTTTTTTATTTAATAAATTCGTTTTCTTTCAAAAGATCAATACCTCCCAACTAAAAAAGGCGATACCTAAAGGACGAATTTGTCGTGGTACCACCTTACTTTTTTCTTTCTTTGATAAAGGAGAAATCTCCTACTAGCATTCAAAAGCAAGTTCATAAGTTTCTTTTTAATAAGTTCCACCAACCCTTATTTCTCTTGGAAAAAGAAATCAAATTACTACTCTTTTTTCTTCGCTTTCCACTGTATTATATATAATTTTCTATAATTTTTCAATATTTTATAAATTTTTTTAAATTTAATTTCAAAAATTGTTAATTAAAATAGTAAACACTCGATTTTAAACAAAAAGAGAATTTACAAATGTAAAAACTCGTTTATAATAAAT
>CALVXT010000035.1 GCA_944371545.1 uncultured Bacilli bacterium
AATTAAAAAAAGATTTAGCCAATTTAAACAAAGAAGAAGCTAAAGAAATATTAGAAGAGAAAAAAGAATTTGTTGAATCAAAATGCAATGAAATCATTGAAGATAATGAAAATTTTTCTGCGGTCGAAAAAGCAGCTGAAAAAGTAAAAGAAAAAACAAACAAAGTAGTAGACGGCGTTATTGAAGAAATAAATTCAAGTGAAGAGCTTCCTAAAAATCCCAAAAACAAAAAACGAAAAAAGAAAAAAACGGAAAAAAAATAAAATTTCTATCAATTTAAAAAATCTGTAATATAAAAAGAATCAATTTTAAATTTTGGCAAACAAATTTTAAAAATTGGTTCTTTTTTCTCTTTAAAATATGGTAAATCTGCAATTTGACTCCTTACTTTTCCTTTGGTATAACAAGCATGGAAAGGAGCATCTATGAGTAAAAATAAACCAAAAATAATTAATATGTTAAATGATGCAATGTTTAAAAGCATCATAAGAAGTAAGGAGGCTAGACCTTTAGTCAATAACTTTCTTCATTCCCTAACTCATATTGAAGAAGAAAAACTAGAAAAAGCTACTTATATGGGTGGAGAAATTGCTAAAAAACATATCCAAGAAAAAGGAAAAAGTTCAGATATAATCATTACTGTAGAAGATTGTAAAATCATTTTAGAAATGAACCAAACAGATACATTGGATATCTTTGATAAAAATACAAGTTATGCATTTGCTCTTTCTACAATAAGTACTCATATAAGAGGAAAAAGAAAAAAAATTATCGTAATAAATTTTGATGGATTTAATCGGTTTAAAACAGATGAACCCATTCTAGTTTTTAGACTTCAAGATGAACATGGTCATATCGAATCCGAACTTTACCTCTCTTTTCATTTAATTCTTGAAAATGCCAAGAAAAGCCAATATAATATACCTAAAGAAGTAGAAGAATTCATGGACTTTTTTCAAAAATACGAAAGCATCGAAGAATTAAAAGAAAAGTATAAGGGGAAGGAGAAGTTTGAAGGTATGGTAAAAAAAGTAGAAGAATTAACTCAAGATGAAGATTTCTTAATGTATTATGATTTAGAAGAAAAACATAAACATGAAAAACAAAGTTCTTATGAGTTAGGAATAGAACGTGGTATGGAACAAAATTCTATTGAGATTGCTAGGAAAATGATAAAGAAAAACAAAGAAATTTCAGAAATTATGGAATTTACTGGTTTAACAAAAAAAGAAATTGAAAGTTTAAAATAATTTCTTTTTGAATTGAATAAAAGCTCTTGAAATGATAAAAAAATTGACAAATATTCTAAAATATTTTACAATATTTTTGTAAAGCGATGAAGAAGAAGAGTAAAGATAATTCTTTTTGAAAGAGAGTCTATGGTTGGTGAAAATAGATAAAAGAATATTTTGAAGAAACTTTGGAGTTAAAGTTAAGATAAATTAACTTTCGGATGCTCACGTTACGAGCTAAGAGTAGAAAATAAGGTGGTACCACGAATAATTCGTCCTTTGGGTATTGCCTTTTTGTTTTTTTAGAAAGAAGGTTTTATTATGACAAGAGAAGAATTTGCAGATATTTTGCTTCCAAATGTTAAACATACAAGAGCTTATTATGAAGAAAAATATGGAAAAAGAGATTTAAAAGATGAAGCTATGGTTACGAGACTTGCTCCTAGTCCTACTGGTTTTGTTCATATTGGTTCTTTATATCAGGCTGTCGCAGCTCAAAAACTTGCACATCAAAGTGGTGGGATTTGTTTTTTACGAATTGAAGATACGGATCAAAAAAGAGAAGTTGAAAATGGTATAGAGCAAATTATTACTTCTTTAAAAAATTATGATGTACAATTTGATGAAGGTCCTTTAAATAATGGTGAGGATGTTGGCGCTTATGGCCCATATATCCAAAGTAAACGAAAAGATATTTATCAAGCTTTTGTAAAAGATTTGCTTATAAAAGATTTGGCTTATCCTTCTTTTTTAACAGAAGAAGAAAAAGAGGAAATTACGGAAAAGCAAAAAGCTATTAAATCTCGAATCGGAATTTTTGGACCATGGGCTAGTGCAGAGAGAAATATGAGTATGGAAGAAGCTGTAGAAAAAGTACGTGCAGGTATTCCTTATACAATTCGTTTAAAAAGTCATGGAAATTTTTTAAGAAGAGTAGTAATTGAAGATTGTATTAAAGGGGAAATTTCTATTCCTGAGAATGATATGGATCATATTTTATTAAAACAAGATGGCATTCCAACCTATCATTTCGCACATGCTGTTGATGATACATTGATGCATACAACACATGTAACTCGCGGAGATGAATGGATTAGTAGTTTACCTTTTCATATTGAACTTTTTAAAGCTTTAGGTTATGAACCACCTAAATATGCTCATTTAGCTACTATTCAAAAAGAAGAAGATGGTAAGAAAAGAAAAATCAGTAAAAGAAAAGATCCTGAAGCAAATGTTTTGTATTATACCGAAAAAGGTATTCCAGTTAAGGCTGTAGAAATTTATTTGATGACTCTTTTAAATTCTAATTTTGAAGAGTGGTATTTAGAAAATCCAAATAAAGATATTAATGAGTTTAATTTAGAATTTTCAAAAATGAGTACAAGTGGAGCCTTATTTGATATGGAAAAGCTTTTAAATATTTCTAAAAATTATATTAGTACTTTACCAGCTTTAGAGGTTTATCAAAATACATTAGAATGGGCTAAAGTATATGATGAAGATTTTGCTAATTTGTTAGAAAAAGAAAAAGATATTGCTATTCGTACTTTAAATATTGAACGTGTTAGTGAAAAACCACGAAAAGATTTTGCAATGTATAGTGAAGTAAAGCAAAATATTTGGTATATGTTTAAAGAAAATTTTGATAATGTTACTTATGATTGGCAAAAAATTACAGACTTAGAAGAAATTAAACATATTTTGCAAGTTTATATTGATAAATATTACCATATCGAAGATGATAATGATGAGTGGTTTAATAAAGTAAAACTTTTATGCGATGAACTAGGATATGCTTCAAATATGAAAGATTATAAGAAAAATCCAGAAAATTATAAAGGGAATGTGGCGGATGTATCTACAGTTATTCGAGTTGCTTTAACAACAAGTTCTAGAACTCCAAATTTAAAAGATATTATGGAAATTTTAGGAATCGATGAAGTAAAAAGAAGAATTGAAAAAATAAAAGGATAATGCTATGGAAAAGAATACTATAAGAAGATTGCCAAATCTAAGTGAAGAAGAAAAGAAAATGGAACAATATTTTATTGATGAGGCTTGTGAAAAAACTGAAGAATATTTGCAAAAATATAAAAATATGCCTCAATCATTTGGTGGGAGATATATTTGTGCCGATTTGTTTAAAGAAACTTTTGAGATATATTCTGTTGATAGTAGTACTCGAAATTTCTATGCGAGTGTAATTCATAATAGTGCAGCTGTTTTATCAAATGAATTGTTTCAAAGAATGGCTGAGGATTCTTCAATAAGTAAATGTATTTTTTTGACAGGAATTCCAGGAGCTGGAAAATCCTTTTTTGTACAGTCTTTAATTGTTAATGGAGAACTTCCTAAAGATACTATGGTATTTGAAGGAGATATTAATTCTCTTGATACGATAAAGCAAAAAATGCAAAAAATTTTGGATAATCATAAAAAAATATATATTATTGTATTAAATCCAACTTTGGAATTGGCTTATCGTAATATGATGGAACGACTACATGAAATTGGTAGAGGAGCAAGTATGCATACAATGGCTCGTATAGCAAGTGGCTTAAAATGTTCTTTAAAAGAATTAAATCGTTTTTTTGAAGGAAATCTTCAAATTGGAATTTATAATAAACTTTCCAACACAGATATAACTATACAAGAAGGTATTGAAAATATAAATTCTTTAGAGGATAGATCTTATGAGGAAATCAAAGAAGAATTAGCACAAATTAGAGAAACTATTATTGCTGAGGAGAATGTAAAAAAAAACAGTTTATATGATTTAAAAAAGAATAGATTGGAGAATAATAATGGAATTAGTAAAAGTTCATAAAAAGAAAGATGAAGATAAGTTTTTATTAGAATTGATGTCATTGGGCAAAAAAAATGCTATTAAAGCTTCTAAAGATTCTAATTATCGTAAAAAAGTAAAAAAAATGGCGAATTATTAGTAAAAGAGGTTAGCAAGTGAAATTACAAGTTAGGCAAATTTTAACTATTTGTGAAGGGGGTTTAATAAGCGGTGATGAAAATCAGATTATTAAATCTTATTCTAAAGACACACGAACTTTAAAAAAAGGTGATTGTTATGTTGGAATTAAAGGAGAGAGTTTTGACGGCAATAAATTTTGGAAAGAAGCTTTAGAAAAAGGAGCAAGTGCTTGTATTGTGGATTCGTTTGAAGGAAAACTAGATGACAATTCAGAAGATACAATTATTTTGGTAAAAGATACGGTAAAAGCTTTACAGGATTTGGCAACTTATGTGCGTGAAAATTTGAACATTCCTGTGATTGCTGTAACTGGTAGTGTTGGTAAGACAAGTACAAAGGATATGATTGCTGCTGTTTTAGAAGAAAAATACAAAGTTTTAAAGTCACCTGGAAATTTAAATGGACAAATTGGGCTACCTTTGAATATTTTGAGCTATCAAGATGAAGAAGTAATGGTTTTAGAAATGGGAATGAATGATTTTGGACAAATTAAGAAGTTATCCTTAATTGCTAAGCCAACTATTGGGGTAATTACGAATATTGGTACAGCTCATATTGGAATATTAGGTTCAAGAGAGAATATCTTGCAAGCTAAATTAGAAATTTTAGAAGGAATGAATGAAAATTCTTCCTTGGTTATTAATGCCGATAACGATTTATTATCGAGTGCCTCTTTGAAAAATCATCCTATAATTAGATGTAGTATAGAAAAACAAGCGGATTTTCAAGCTGAAAAAATTGAAGTAGCAAAAGAGAAAACTCAATTTGAGGTTTTTTATAAAAATGAAAAAACTAAAATTGAACTTCCTTTAATGGGAGAGATATTTGTATCCAATGCTTTACTTGCAATAGCAGTGGGTTCTTTATTAAATATTTCAATGCCACAAATTAAACATGGATTAGAATCTTTAAACACAAAGCAAAATCATATGAAGTTTCTTTCTTTAAAAAATCATATTACTTTAATTGATGATACGTATAATTCTAATTTTGAAGCGATAGAAAGTGCTTTGAAAACTCTTTTAAAATATCCTGGAAAAAGACATATTGCTGTTTTGGGAGATATTTTAGAAATGGAAGAATTTTCTGAAGAAATTCATAGAAAAATTGGCTCATTACAAGAAATTTTAGAATTGGATGCTTTATTTTTGCAAGGAAATGCTTCTAAATATATTTTGGAAAGTGCTTTAGAGAATCAGATGAATTCTCATAAGATTTTTTATTTTGAAAGTCAAGAAACTTTGATTGAAGAATTAAAAAAAATGATGCAAGAAGGCGATGTTATTTTACTTAAAGCAAGTAATGGAATGCATTTTGAACGTATTACAAAAGCCTTACAAGAAAACTAAAAAAAGTTTTCTTTTTTTTGACAAATTTTGTGAAAAATATGTCAAAAAAAAATTATTTAAATTAAAGATGTGGTAAAATGAAATAGTAGAATGGAGGGGAGAGAAAATAGCGAATAGAATTATTTTGAATGAAACTTCTTATTTTGGATGGAATGCTAGAGAAAATTTAGTTCCTGAAATCAAAAAAAGACAATTCAAAAACATCCTAGTAGTAACTGATGAAACTTTAATGGCTTGTGGTGTTACCAAAAAGGTTTTAGATTGTTTGGATGAATCTAATATTTCTTATCATGTTTTTGATAAAGTGAAACCTAATCCTACCATTAAAAATTGTCATGATGGAATAAAAGTTTGTCAAGATGTAGATGCCGATGCTATTGTGTGTGTTGGTGGCGGATCCGTCATTGATACAGCTAAATGTATTGGTATTGTTGTAAAAAATCCAGAATTTTATGATATTAATTCTTTAGAAGGTACAGCAGATACAAAAAATAAAAGCTTGCCAATTATTGCTTTGCCAACTACAGCTGGAACAGCTGCCGAAGTAACGATTAATTATGTTATAACGGATGAAGAAAATGTTGTAAAACGAGTATGTGTTGATCCAAATGATATTCCAGTTCTTGCAATTGTAGATACTGAGTTAATGGCTGGTATGCCAAAGATGACTGCTGCTGCAACTGGACTAGATGCTTTAACGCATGCTATGGAAGGATATATTACTAAAGCTCATTGGGAAATGACAGACATGTTTCATTTAAAAAGTATGAGTCTTACTTATCAGAATCTTGCTAAAGCGGTTTTAAAGGATCGTGATGCAATGGATATGATGGGATTAAGTGAATATATAGCTGGTATGGGATTTTCTAATGTTGGCTTAGGTATTGTTCACTCAATGGCTCATCAATTAGGTGCTACATATGATGTTGCACATGGTATCGCTTGTTCTTTATTTTTACCATATGTTCTAGAATGGAACGGTGAAGTATGTAGTGATCGTTTTAGAGCAATGGCTATTGCTTTTGGTCTAGATGTATCCGGCAAAACAGATGAAGAATGCGTATCTATGGTTGTTAAAGCTGTTCGTGATTTGGAAACTGAGTTAGGTGTTCCACAACATTTAAGTGAATTAAATGTAAAAAAAGAAGATTTTGAAATTTTGGCATCTAAAGCTTTAGTTGATCCATGTACGGGTGGCAATCCAAGAGAAGTTACAAAGAATGACATTTTAGCTTTATTAGAAAAAGCATATTAAAAGGAGTGAAAAAGTAAAATGTTGAAAACAAAAGTTGGGTATAGTGAAAATGCTGATGCCTATTTATCAGGTGTTGAAACAGCCAAAATGGCTAATGTAATTGAAAATCCTCAAGTTGGATTATTCTTTACAAGTTGTGTTCAAGACCAACAAAAATTAATGGAAGGAGCAAAAAGTGTTTTAGGTAATGTTCCAATTATTGGATGTACTTCATCTGCTGCAATATGTACACAAGATGGATATCTAAATAAAGAAACAGGATATTCTGGAATGATGCTTTTTGGTGGTGACGTAGAAGTTGTTACTGCTGGTTCAAAAAAGACAGACGAGTCTCCTCGTGAAATCGGTGCTCGTATTGCAAAAGAAGCTCTTTCAAAAGTAAAAGGCAAGGATAAAGAACCTGATTTCTTCTTTATGACAGCATCTCCTGCTAATGAAGAAGATTATATGAAAGGTATTCAAGATGTTATTGGTAATATTCCTGTTTTTGGTGGAAGTGCTGCTGATAATACTGTTGAAGGAAAATGGAGTATCTTAAATGATGGTGAATCTTTCGCTGATGGTGTAGCTATTGCCGTTTTCTATACAGATGGATTAATGAAAAACATCTATACAGGTGCTTATCATGAAACAGATAATGTTGGTGTTATTACTAAAATTAATGGCGACCGTACATTAGTAGAAATTGATCATGAACCAGCTCTTAAAAAATATGCAGAGTGGACTGGTAAAGATGTTGAATCTTTAAAAGGAAACAATTTACTTACTGAAACAATCTGTGCACCTTTAGGAGTAAAAGACCCAATTGGAAAAGTTACAGCTGTTCGTCATCCAATGTTTGGTAATGATGATTATTCTATGAATATTGGAGCAAATTTAGCTGTTAATACAGCAGTTATCCAATTATCTAATACACCTGAAGGAATTTTAAAAGCAAATGAAGAAACCATTAATTCTTTAAACACTTTAATGAATAATGAAGAAAAATCTTATTTCTTAGTTCACTGTGGTGGACGTCGTTTAGGACTTGCTTTATCAAAAATTGAAGATCAAATTTATCCTGAAGTAAAAAAAGCTATTCCAGATAAAGAATTCTTAATGGTATTTACTTTCGGTGAATATGGTACAGGTGATCATTCATCTAATACTGTTGGTGGATTATCATTATCTTATACAGGATTTGGGAGTTAATCTATGGCTAAGAATTTAATTGGGACAAATTGGTGTGATGCTTCAGATGGTAGAACAATCAATATCATGAATCCGGCTACTAACGAATTAATCGATACAGTTCCAGAAAGTAGTAAATTGGATTGTGATAAAGCTGTTGAAGCTGCTCATGTTGCTCAAAAGGAATGGGCTAAAAAACCTATTCATGAAAGAGCTAGCATTTTAATGAAGTTTGTTTCTATTGTGGAAAGCCATAAAGATGAATTAGCTAAATTACTTAGTGATGAGACTGGAAAACCAATAAGTGAAGCAATTGGCGAGATTGCAAACGTTTCTATTGGAGTTCCAGCATTCTGTGAAAAAGCTAAACATGAATATGGCAAAGTAATTGAAGGCGGAATGGAAAAAGGGCAAGAACATAATTTATATTATACAGTTCAAGCTCCACTTGGTGTAGTAGTAGCTGTTATTCCATTTAACTTTCCAAGTGATTTATTTTGTCAAAAAGTTCCAGCTGCTTTATTGATGGGAAATACAGTTATTTTAAAACCATCTGCTCATAATCCATTAACGTTGACAAAATACGTTGAGTATTTATTGGAAGCAGGAGTTCCAGGTGGCGTGATTAACCTTATTAATGGTAGCGGTGGAGAAGCTGTTCAAGCCATGGCAGAAAATCCTAAAGTTGCTTTAGTGACGTTAACTGGAAGTACTTTAGCCGGTTCAGAGACTATGGCAAAATGTGCAAAAAATATTACGCATGTTATGCTTGAATTAGGCGGAAATGATGCTTTCATTTTACATAAAGATGGTGATATCGATCTTGCAGTTGAAGAAACTGTTTGGGGCAGACTTTATAATACTGGACAAGTTTGCTGTGCATCAAAACGCTTTTTAGTACACAAAGATATTAAAAATGCTTTTGTTGAAAAACTAAAAACAAGATTAGAAGGTATTCCAGTTAGAATGCCAAGTAATCCTGAAGCTAAAATTGGCTGCTTGATTAGCGAGGACGCAGCCAAAAAAGTTGAACGTCAAGTAAATGATACAGTTGCTTTAGGAGCTAAAGTTGTTTTTGGTGGTCGCAGAAAAGGAGCATTCTACGAACCAACTATTTTAGTTGATGTAACTAAAGGAATGCCTGTGGCAAAAGATGAAGAAATTTTTGGACCTGTAATTTCTATTATTGAGTATGAAGAAATTGATGAAGCAATTGCCATTGCTAATCAATCAAGTTATGGATTATGTGGTTGCATTATTTCTGAAAATCAAAAAACTTGCCAATATGTAGCAGATAGACTAGAATGTGGTGGAGTTGTAATTAATGGAGCTTCTTTCTTTAGACCATTTGAAATGCCATTTGGTGGATGGAAACATTCAGGTATTGGTAATGAAGGAGTTTCATCAACGCTTCATGAAATGTCTAGAACAAAAACGATTGTTTTAAAAAATATTTTATAAAAATGAAAAAAGTTGCTTTATGAGCAGCTTTTTTTGCGATTTGATTTCAATACATTATGTATGTTATAGTAATACTCGGATATATCTGAAAATCAGGTGCTTATCCCTTTTAAAAGAATAGAAGGAATGTGATAAGTATGAGAAAACAAGAAAAATTTTTACATTGTATCATATTTATCTTATTATTTATTATAATTATTTTGTTAGTTAAATAAATAAAAGCATCTGATTCAACTTTTGTTGATTTCAGATGCTTATACCATAATTGTTGGGATAACATCTGCTCTTTCCTTCAGATATATCCTTTTTTATTGTATGTCATTTTCTTTTGACATATTCATTATATCAAAAGTTGTATGAAATTTGCAATAGAATAATTCGTGTGTTATAGTAATAATCAGATATATCTGAAAATCAGGTGCTTATCC
>CALVXT010000036.1 GCA_944371545.1 uncultured Bacilli bacterium
TATAGTCTCTTAAATGGAAAGCAAACAGAAAATACGAATCCAATGTATCTAAATCCAAAGAACTATTAAAATAACGAAGTTCTAAAGTCGTACCATTCAAGCAAATACAATTACCTTTCCTTCTAAGCATTGCTAAATTTCTAGTTTGTAAACATCCAATAACTTTAAATGCAGTTAACGGCTTAATATCAAGGAAAATAGAATCTCTTATCTTTTCGTATTCTCCTTTAGCCACATCATAAATTTCTGGTTGGAAAGCATATAAAAACTTTAAAAGTTTTTGAATATCTTCCCAATTTGTTAAAAAAGAACTATCCAAATGAATATGAAACCCTGTAAACGAAGAATTTTCCTTAAGAAATGCCCCTTCTTTTTTTAACGCTTTTAAATAAAATCGTAAATCTTTTAAACACTTTTGATAATCATTTAAAATTGGTGAAACTAATTCACCCCCAAAATAAGAATTATGAATTTTTTTAGTAATATCAGGCTCATCTTTCACATGGTAAAAAGTATAAGGAACTCTAGTATATTTTTCATAAAATAAAAGGCCATATTTCTCGACTAAATAATTTAAATTTGCTCCAAAAAACTCTAATTCATAGCCAAATTGCTTTTTCACAAAATTCCCCCTTTTTACATAATGTCTAATTATAGCATATTTAAGAAAAAAAGCAAATTCTGATTGAAGTAAACATATAGATTTGATAAAATGAGATTGTGATGAATAATGAAATCGTTATTGAAAAAGCTTTTTATTCCTATTTTGTGCCTATTTATTCTTCTTTTTGTGCTATTGAATGCAAATAATTGGAGTAATTTTTTAACCAACTATACAATAAATGACCCTGAAGTATACATTCCAAAAGCAAACTCTTATGTTAAAGAAGAAGATTTTTTATTTGTACAAAATATTGAAAACTTCATGCCTTTCAGTAAAGGAGATTTAAAAAATATTTACTATACAATTGTCAATAACGGTTGGAAAGAATTTACTTTTTATTGTCCAAGTGAATATGTAAAATGCTTAGAAGATGTAAAAGAAATCAGTAATGACCAAGACTTACTTACTCATTTAAACAATTATGTTCATCCTTACAATGGCTTTTCAAATGTAAAAACTGTTATCAGTGAATCAGGAGATATTACAGTATCCATTTCTTATTTTTATTCAGATGAACAAATTAAGGCTATCAATAAAAAAATTGATGAAATATACAAAAACATTATTACTAACGATATGGATACATATACTAAAATTTTAACTATTCATGACTATATTATTAATAATACCAAATACGATATTGAAAGAAATAATAATGGAAACAGCATCTACCATTCATACATAGCTTATGGTCCTTTATTAGAAGGATATGCCACATGTAATGGATACACAGATGCAATGGCCTTATTCTTAGAAAAAATGAATATTCCTAACTTTAAAGTTGCGATGACACCAGAAAAAAACAGCGATACAGAAGGCCATGTTTGGAATGCTGTTTATTTAAACAATCAATGGTTTCATTTAGACTTGACTTGGGATGACCCCGTAAGTAATGATGGCACAGATTACTTACAACACAAGTATTTTTTAATTACGACATCACAATTAGAAGAAGCAGACACTTCAGGTGAGGTCATTGTAACAGAACATCAATTCAAAAAAAATATTTATCCTGAATTAAAAAATTAGAAAGTATAAAAGCTTCCTAATTTTTTTCTGTTTCAATATATTTTTCTACTTCTTCAACTGTTGCTTGAAAGTTTTCATAATTCACCTGAAACCATTGAACTGGCAATTGATGATTAAAAAATGTATATTGCCTCTTAGCATAATGCCGAGAATTTTTTTGAATCTCAATAATAGCTTCATCCAAACTACATAAACCATCAAAATGTTTATATAACTCTTTATATCCAATACCAGTTTCTAAGGCTTTACTACGAATATTCATATCATAAAACTTTCTAACTTCTTCCACAAGACCATTTTGAATCATTTTCTCTACTCTTTTATCAATAATTTCATAAAGCTTTTTTCGATCTGTAGTAAGCCCGGCATAAAAAGCTTTATACAAAGGTTTTGGTTCAACCTGAAGGGTATTTTCTCGTTCTAAAAAGCGAATTAATCTTTTTCGATTATTAACATGAATTGAACAGTTTTTGTCTTTTTCTAAGCATTTTTTTAAAAGTTCTTCATTTGAAAATTGATCATAAATCCCCTTGTTTTTCTCTTCTAAAGAAAAACGGTAATCAAACAAAGCTGCCTTTAAATAAAGCCCCGTCCCACCAACAAAAATAATATTTCTATCTTTAAATTTTTCTAATAATATCCTAACATCTTTTTGATAATCAAAAACTGTATAATTTATTTTGGGATCTACAAAATCAAAAAGATAATGTTCTATGCCTTCTTTTTCTTCTTCCGTAACTTTAGCCGTACCAATATCCATTCCTTTATAAACTTGCATAGCATCACAATTTATAATGATTGCATCATATTTTTTAGCAAGCTCCACACTCATTTTAGTTTTTCCAACACCAGTTGGCCCAACAATACATAAAATCATTTCACATCACATCACTTACGTTATATTATAGAACAAAAGAAAATGAAATAAAACTATTTTCTTTTAATCACGATCCTTATTTAAAACTGTCCGTAGGTCAGGATATGCGATATGGATTATCTTTGGTTCCGTTTCCAGTAATTGTCACGTCAGCCTTTAGATTGATAACCGGACGTACACCGTGAGTATAAACAACATCATAATCATCTAAACCTCCCGAAGAATTTACACCGAATATATTAGAATACCATCGTGCATTACCGAACGGCACATAACTTCCAACTGGAGTCATTGTCCAAAAGGTATTTCCTGTCGTTAAATAGCCATTCGAATTTGCTTTTTGATGATTGGAACTTCCATCAAATACTCCACCACCATGACCAGAAAAAATAACTTCATCCACAGTAATCAGTCCTATCGGTTTACTTAAAGCCTTATTTTCCTTATTTGATGTAGAAACGGTATATAAATCATTTGTATTTTCACATAATAATGTCGGGGTACTTTCCACTACTCTTAAATATCCTTTATAATAAGTAATTTCTTTTATAGTTCCTGCTCCAGTTTGGTTATTTAAACTACTTCGATCTCCACAAAAGCCTGCATTGATATCAATATAATTTACATAATTTGTTAATTTTTCATCATAGAAAGTATCAACAGCTGTTTTAATCTTTGAAGAAGTTCCTGTTCCATGTGCATTTCCACTTGTATACATATACCCAACATACATATTATCATCGTTTCTTGAATTAAATTGACTTGTTCCAATTTGCCTATCATCACTTATCTCGCCATTATCACGAGCTACTGTTCCATCATAAATAATTCTTATTGTTCCATCTCCATTAATTCTTATAATTCTCCACCAAAGATCTGCAAATTTAAAATAGTTATTTTCTACACTTCCTCGGTAATAATAACTTGTTCCATCTGCATCTGTTGTTTCAAATATTCCTTTTTCATGACTTTCACAAACTTCATCATCACATGCTGATTTTGTAAAATCGGGCGTGTATTCATATACTTCTAATTCACCTAAGATCGTATTTACTTTTTTTGTTTTTTCAAAATATAAAGTGCATTTTGTTCTTGTTTTGGTTAAATTTCTTACTTCTGGAAACCATTCATTATAATTCCATGTTACATGTGCATTATTTGTACAACTTGACTTTTCTTCATCAAATACATACCCACTATTTTGTAAAGGCATTTCACTTGTAAGTTCATCATCTACATAATAAGCAAAATATACATCTCCTAAATCTTGTACTGTTCCGCGCATTATTGTAAACTCTGCTTTTGTATGAAATATAGCAAAAGTGGTATAAAAGAATACTCCTGTTACTAATAAGATACATACAACTGTAAAGATTGTTATTCCAACTTTTTTTGGTTCTATTTGTTTATATTTTTTTAGTTTCATAAAAAAATCACCATAGTTTCCTATGATGATTCTATCATGATACCCCCCCTCCAGGTCAACCGAAAATTGTTTTTTTTAAAAAGAATTTTACAAATACTTGATGAACAAAAGACAAATTTTGTTCAAAACTCTGAGGTGTTGCTAGTTCCTCTAGCATTTTCACAATCTTTTCGAACGAATACATGTTATATACCCTTCTTATATTCGACGACAAAAAGTGTAGAGCTGTTTCTCCACTTACTTTTTTCTTCCCTTTCATGTGATAATTAGAATAGTTATCCACAGTCTTCATCGTTCCTTGGCTATGTTCACTTGTTGCCATTCGCTTCTTTAATAACTCTGGATCTAGTTTTAATTCAAACTTTACCACTTTCTTGATCACTTTCTTTCTTTTTCCTCGTACTTGGCTTATTATCTCCCGTGCTTGTGCCTGTAAATTGTTTCTTGGATGCACCTCTGTTTGGTTTTCTTTCATACAGATTTCTTTATATGGACTTTTCGTGCATGGGTTTTTGCAATTCTTACATGCAAACTTATTGGCATATCTTATTACTCCATCTGCTCGTTTTGATTTTGGATTTAAATGCTCTCCCATTGGACATATTACAGCTCCCGTATGAGCATCTTTTAGAAATATTTGTTCTCTTACTGCTCTTTCTGTTATTTCTTCCGTTGTTGCTTCCTCGTTCTTTTCTCCCTGTTCTTCTTCACTTACTTTTTTTGTGACTTCTTCGACTCTTATATTGCTTATTACATTTTTATAACTCTCGGGAATTTTTCCTGCTCGTAAACATTTCTTTATATCTTTCCCTGTTGTACTTTTTTCCTCTTCTTCTGTTATTTCTGCCTCTTCATATTCCGTTTCCAATTCGATACTCTCTATTTTTTTATCTTTTGGTGTTACTTGTGGTATTACTCCTTTTTCTAAACAATCCACCATATCTGCTTTACTATCATATCCTTTGTCTGTTACATTGGTGATCACATTTCCTTCTCCATATTCTTTTTTAATAATCGTTCCTAAGCTATTCATACTTCCTATATCTGCTGGATTATCATCTGTATCTATTGCTATGGTTAAATGCGTCTCAATATCTACTGCTGTTTGATTATTATAACAAACTTCAAATTTGCCATTATTTTTCATGAGTTTACTTTCAGGATCTGTTAGAGATATTTGACTGGTTTTGGTATCTACCATTTTTTTTAGCATCTCTTCATGTTTATT
This sequence comes from uncultured Bacilli bacterium, assembly GCA_944371545.1. GTDB lineage: Bacteria > Bacillota_I > Bacilli_A > RF39 > UBA660 > Ventrenecus. Next base: position 5,225 of record CALVXT010000036.1, read on the forward strand.
TTTTCTTGCTATAATTTCTTCTAATTCCGCTTTTGCTTTGATTAATTCTTCTTGTACTTGAAGAAATTCTTGAACGATTTTTTCTTTTTCTTCTTCGCTTTCCATTCCTTTTAAATATTCTTCTACCTTTTCTTGTTCTTTTTCTAAAGCAATTTTCACTTCTTCTTTTACATCTTCTATTGCTTTCTTTTCTCTTACTATACGATCCATTACCTTATTCTTGGTATAATTCTTTTCTTTACTATTTACTGCTTTTATTTTAAATCCATCTTGACTATAATTTTTTATTTTTAATATTCCCATCTTAATAAACATTCTGTTTACTTCATAAAAAATTTTTTTGATTTCTTCTATATGTTCTTTTCGATAATCATTTATCGTATTCGCATCTGGTTTTAAACCGCCTACTAACCATTGAAATCTTAAATCATTTTTACACGCTTCTTCTAATTTTCTTCCTGAATGTATCCCTTTTCTATACCCATATATTAAGATTTTTAACATGTCTTTATCTCCATATTTTGGACATCCTGCATTACTTTTTCGTTCTTTATCTTTATATCCTACTTTTTGCAAATCTATGCATTCTACTATTTTATCTACTATTCTTACTTCATCTTCTGGGGCTATTTCACTTTCTAAGATAACTATACGACATTCATTTCTTAATTGTTTTGTCTTTTCTCTCATGAAAAAAACACATCCTTTATCTTGATATAACTATTATACCAAATTTTTAAATGTGTTTCGTTACATATTGGAAAATTTTCGGTCAGTCTCCCTCCCATGGAACTTATCCCCGGCACTTCCTTTAATACACAAAAAGCGTTATTTTTTAACTAAGTTGTGTAAAAATTCCACTCTATTTTTATATTTCTTTCAGAAGTTTCAGGGTTTATTTTTCCGACTTCTATACGTTTTACAAATTCATCTAAAACAACTCGATTCAACTCTTTTATATTTTTATATTTTTCAAACAATTCAACATTTTTTTCTTGTTTTTGCTTATCTATATTTATATTACTGATTTCCTGATTAATATCTACCAATCTGGTTTTCATTTTTTCAATTTCTTGAACATTGTTGTTTTTAATAATGCTAAATTCATTTTCGGTTATTAATCCAGATACTTTATCGGCATATAACTGTGCAAAAACTTTTTCTTTTGTTTCAATATCATTTTCTATTCTTATACGTTCCTTATTTAATTGACTAATTTTTTCATCAAGATTTACGTATATATTTTGCAGAAAATATTCTTGCTTTACCTTAGATAAGTCAAAATATTTTTTTACTTGTTCTTGTATGGCATTTAACAAATAGCTACTTAATTGTTCAACACCGATACTTGTACCATTAGCACAGGAATGTTTATCACGTTTGTATCCATAGCACTCCAAATATTCTTTATTTTCTCCACTTTTTAATTTTGAGTTAGTTTTATGAAAGGTGTGGCCACAACACTCGCAAAAAACTTTTTTTGAAAATAGAGATATATTCCCACTATTATCTGGTTTATTTCGCTTTTTGGTCTTAAATTTTTCAACCATATATTTCCAAGTTTCATAATCAATATTTGCAGCATGACAATGTGGGACTCTAATCCACTCTGATTCATCTTTAGGAATGCATCTCTGATCCTTTAAGCTTAATATTTTTGTTTTGCCTTGTACTAATGTTCCTGTCTGGACTTCTGAAGTTACAATATCCCGAATCATTTTAGAATTCCATTGCTGAACATAAGGAACAAATATTATTTCTTTTTCTGAAAAAGACGCACCTTTATTTAGTTCTTCAATTTGCTTTACTGTAACAAAAAACTTATCAGCAATGCTTTCTAATGTTTCGCCTTGTTCAATCTCATATTGAATTTTCTTGATTTTAGACTTACCACGATAAACCTTAATGCCCTTACTTTCTTTATAATCAGCGGGTGTTAAAATGTGCTTTTTCATCAATTCAGTTGCAACTTGTTTTAGACTCATTCCATGTTTTATCAAGTCTACCATAAGTTGAATAGCCTCTCGTGCTACAGGATCTGGAATTAAATGATACTTATCTTTCGGATCGCGCATGTATCCGTAAGGTGCAACACTCCCAATAAATTGTCCATTGCGCATCATACTTAATAAAGTTGCACAAGTACTTCGTGAAGTTTCTTCAACTTGCCACTCATTTACAAGGCCATTAATTTGACGTGCTTTCTTGCCTTCTATTTCATTAGTATCTGTATGATCAACTAGTCCCAAAAACCTTACATTCCATTCTGGGAAGCATTTATGCAAGTATTTTTCAACCATTTCCATACTTCTAGTAAATCGAGATTGACTTTTGCTCATTACTATTTCAGTATTTCCAACTTCAGCGAAACGTAAACATTTCTTCCATTCCGGTCTGTTATCATCCGCACCAGAAATATCTTCTTCACAAAAAATTGCTACTACATCCCATTCTCGTCGATCACATTCATCTAAAAGAAATAACAATTGGTTTTTTATACTCCCGGATACATCCCCTTTTTCAAGATCACCATCTTCTCGAGATAATCGAATATATAAAATTACACGAAAATGATTACCAATTACTTTATAAGTCTCACGTTGATTCCCATAATCAACAAAACAAGTTGGATCGTCTGTAAACTTTAGATCTAACAATCTGCGAACATTTTCTGAAACATATCTTAATTTTGAAACATCAATAAGCTGTTTGATTCTTTTAAGTTGAACTTTCTCTTGTTCTACTTCTTCTTTCGATTTATCAATAGTATTATTATTATTTACAATAGCTCCTTCCCTAATTACATTTAATATCATTTTTTTCTCCATTTCTAAGTGGAATAATTTTTACTAATATTAAATGCTTAATAATACTCAACAATATTATACCGAGCTTTTTTTAATTTTGCACTGTTTTTTACTTTTATTAATGTAATTTGCAGGACTATGCTCCATTTCGATAATAATACTTGCGATTTTTCTGTTTACAATTTTTTTTATATCTTCATCAGACAATGATGGATCAATTACATCAATAATTTTCCATCTATATTTTTGTTCATACCTAGTATTTTTTTCCTGTAATTTATTAATTATAACGTCCCCCTTTTTTTATTTAAATTTCTATTTCTGCACACAACTCATTTAACATTTTAAACGACATATCATCACTTTTTTTAATTTAGCTATAATAGCATCAATATTATTTATCTCATCAGATAAACTATCTTATGCAGTTAAATTGATTACAATATTTTTTCTGTAAAAAATAAACCAGCTGAATACGACTACTTTCCCAACAAAACCCTTAACATAACAGTTGTTAGTTGAGATATCCAAAATAGCAAAAATATTGTCCTCAAAAAAAAATCAACCATACAAGTTGATCTTAATTAAACTATTTCTCTATGATATCATCAATAATTTTTTCAAATACAAGTTTTGTTGCATAACAATCGGATAATGATCTATGAGAGTTTTTTCTATAAATATTATATTTTTCGCAGACTGAATTTAAATCGCGTTTATCATCTTTTTCCAGAACTTTAGCCGCTAGTTCGCACACGTCATATATCTTTATACCTTTTTGTTCTAGAATTTTCGATCCATTTACATATAAAAATTTCAAATCAAAAATTGTATTATAGCCAACAATATCAAATCCATTAACAAAATCATCAAAATCTTCAATCACTTCGAAAATTAACGGAGAATTTTTAACCATATCGTTATTTATTGAATTAATTAAAGTAACTTCCTCACTAATACTAACTCGAGGATTAACTAGCGTAGAAAAACTTTCCACAGGCTCAAAATCTATAAATTTAATTGCAGAAATTTCAACAATTTTATTTCTGTTTGCACTTAAACCAGTTGTTTCTACATCAATAACAACAAATTTAAATAATCTGCTTTTATCAAAAGATTTACCTATTTTTGAAAAAATCACATTTTTCATTTTTTCTAAAGACCTTTTGAAATCATCACTGCTTTTATTAATTACAATTTCATGTTTTGGAATACTATCTAATTCGTTTTCAAACTGAATTAAAGAATTATATATCAATACAGTTTTTTTATATCCTTTTTTATAGTCATCATATAATTTTTTGACAATATCCTTATTCACAAAAAATCCCAAATCAGTACTATATCCATATCTATCTTTTTTAGAATTTTTTATAATATAATTATTTAATTTACTTCTGTTTTCTATATGTTCAATATAATTAAATAGTAAATTATAATTTTCAATTTTTTTCTCTAAGTCTGTTTCATTTACAATATTTTCTTTTAAAACTTTCAAATTTTCTAAATGTTTCGATTCGATTTCATAACTATTAAATAAATTTGCTAATAAACTCATAATCACATATCACCTTCATACATAAAATTTAAAAATCTATTTTTTCTAATTATAACACAGACTAAAAACTCTTGATAGTCTAATTATCATTTTTAAATATATCTTTACCACTAAAATAGTCAGAAAAAAGCTTAATATCAAATTCACTTTTACTCATTTCTTTCCCGAGTTTTGTACTTACCTAATAAAAAAAGTTCATTTTTTGCCAAAAATAGGCTTTTCTTTTTATATAGTTTATG
>CALVXT010000037.1 GCA_944371545.1 uncultured Bacilli bacterium
AAACAGGAGAAAGTGTTAATACATTCTCTGATAATTTAGGTAGAAAGTTTCATTTAATAGACAACGTTACAACAAGTTACTGCTGTGTCAGCTGCTATTAATGGAGGCAATCTTTATCAACCGTTTTTAGTAAAAGAAATGCTTGAGCCAGAGACAAATACAGTTGTTTATTCTAAAGAGCCTAATATACGAGCAAATGTCATTAGCGAAGAAACTTCTTCATTAGTAAGGTTTGCTTTAGAAAGTGTTGTCGCAAATGGCTCAGGTAGAAATGCATATACTGAAAATTACCGAGTTGGAGGAAAAACAGGAACTGCTCAAAAAGTTCAGGATGGCCATTACATGGATGGAAATTACATCTTATCTTTTATTGGTTTTATGCCTGCTGATGATCCTGAAATTGTTGTTTATGTAGCAATTGATCATCCTGTAGGTGTAGTACAATATGGAGGGACAGTTGCAGCTCCTATTGCTAAATCCATTTTAGAAGCTGCAATTCCTGCTTTAGGCATTAAAAGCAGTACAGAAGGGATGGCTAAAGAATATAATTGGATGGATGTAAAATATCATCAAATACCAGATGTGACTGGCAAGTCTTTAGATGAAGCTAAAGGAATTTTAACAGGTTACTCTTTAGAATATTCTGGGACAGGGGAAACGGTCTTGTACCAAACTCCTGAAGCAAATAGTTATGTTAAAGAAGGTGGAACAGTTAAGCTTCTTTTAGGATAAATGTCTAAATATTGTCAAAAATAAGAAAAAAGAAAGGTTTTTTTCAAAAATATTGTATAATAAGATTAGGTAGGTGGGATTTATGTTAATTTTAGCAAAAACAGCACTAGCAATGATGCTTGGGTTTATTTTTGCCATCATTTGTGGACTCATATTTATCCCTTTTTTAAAAAAAATTAATTTTAGGCAACACGTAAGTGAAACAATTGGAGAAAGGCATCAAAAAAAAGAGGGAACGCCAACAATGGGAGGAATAATTTTTATTTTCCCAGTTCTCATTACTCTGTTTTTATTATATTTACGAGGCAGTATAGAAATCAATCACAATTTAATTATTGTTCTTTTAGTTTTCCTATCTTATGCAGTTTTAGGATTTATTGATGATTGGTTAAAAGTAAGATATCATAATAATCAAGGCCTTAGAATATCCACAAAATTTTTATTACAAATGTTGATTGCTTTAATTTTCTTTTATATTTTTATGAAAAATGGTGGAGAACCTGTTATTGATATCACTTCTTTACATATTGCCATCCCAATGGGATGGACATTTGGATTGTTTATTTTATTTTTACTTGTTGGAAGTAGTAATGCAGTAAATATTACAGATGGTCTCGATGGCTTATGCGGTGGCCTTAGTATGATTGCCTTTGTAGCTTTAGGTATTATCACATGGAATACTACTTGGATGGAAGGGTATCAAGAAGTTGCTATATTCTGTTTTGTTTTAGTAGGAGCTTTGCTTGGCTTTTTACTTTTTAATACACATCCAGCTCGTGTTTTTATGGGAGATTTAGGAAGTCTTTCTTTAGGGGCTACAATGGCAGCAATTTGTATTGTTACACGCCATGAACTATCCTTAGCAGTTATTGGAGGAGTATTTGTCATTGAAACTTTATCAAGTATGATTCAAATTATTGCAATTCGTAAATTTCATCGAAAAGTATTTAAAATGGCTCCGTTACATCATCATTTTGAACAGTTAGGATGGCAAGAAACAGATATTGTTAAAATGTTTTATGTTGTAGGATTACTCCTTGCAATGGCAGCGATTACTTATGGAGTGTGGATATAAATATTTATAAATTAAAAAAATTGCGATTATGCAATTTTTTTTGCTCTTTTTAGTACATTTTCATGGGCATCTTTAATTTCTTTTCTTTTCCAAGTATCATCAAATGGTCTTGCGTAAAACAATGTATTTAATTGATGCCAAACCATTGCGCAATATTCATTTAAGATTTCTTCACTTGTTTTATATTTTGTGTATCCTAAATTGGTGTCACTTAGATAAGAGTCGTGACTTTCTGCATATAAAACACTTCGATTTGGATTATTTGCTACATAGCTACCTAAAACATTTATATATTTGGCATATTCTTCTAAAACTTGTTGATTATTTTCGCATATTATTTCGCCGTAAAGGAATAATCCCCATTTTTTCAAACAGTAAATGATATTTGGCCAAAAATCATATCCTTCGCTAGGAAGTCCAATTGACTTTGCAGCGTCAAATCTTAGCCCCATTACTCCTGTATCAATTAATTCGTTTAAAAATTTACTAATCATTTTTTGAATGTCTGGATGATATACATTTAATCCAGGAAGCCCCATGCAATGGCATGTCACATCTTTTCTGTCATCCCAATTAGAAACATTTATTTTTTCTTTCCAATATTCAGGATTAGAAAGTAGTATTGGATTTACATTCGGATGTGGTTTTAATGGGTCTTCTAAGGAAGCTCCGGTATGGTTTAAAACCGTATCCACATGAATATCTAATTGATATTTACGAGCTAACTCACAAATTGAAATTAAATCTTCTTTGGAAATATAAATATTTCCAATTTTAAAATCAGTGATTTGATAGGACATCCACCATTCTTTATAGCCATCTTCCTTTAATGGCTGAACTGGTCCGATTAAACACGCATCAAATCCTTGTTCTTTTACTACTGGAATATTTTCTTTAATCGCATCTGCATTCCAGTTTTGTAAATGTAAAACTCTCACTTCTATCACTCCTAATCTAAATGTAGCAAAAAATGGAGAAAATCACAAGAAATTTTACACCACAATTATAAATTTAAACTATTTTTATCTAATAAAAATTCTTGTAAACCAATAACTAAAATTCCTTCTTCTGTATACCATTTCTTTATATTATCTTTTACGACAATGATTTTTTTAAAATTATCTTGAATATTTAATAAAGATTTTTCTTCTTGAAGAGTTTTTTCTCTAGTATCTAAATTTAATGCAACTTGAATGTAAAAACGTTTATCTGATTGATTACAAACAAAATCTACCTCTAACTGTTTTCTAGTATCACCATCTCTTACTAAAACAACTCCAACATCTACATTGTATCCTCGCGTTAGTAGTTCATTATAAATAATATTTTCCATAATGTGATTTTCTTTCATTTGCCTAAAATTTATGCGAGCGTTTCTAAGATCAATATCTGAAAAATAATATTTATAAGGTGTTTTAATATATTTTTTTTCTTTAACATCATATCTTTCTGCTTTTTCAATGATGAAAGCATCTAACAAGTAATTTAAATACGTATTAATGGTGTTTATTGAGACATCTTTTATTCCATGACTTGTGAAAGTGTCAGCAATTTTCTTTGGATTTGTTAGAGAACCTACGGAAGAGGATAGTAAGTTAACTAACGTGTCTAATACATCTACTCGTAATATATTGTTTCTTTCAATAATATCTTTTAAGTAGGTTGTATTGAATAAAGAAATTAGATAATTTCTTTTTTGCTCATCGGTTTTTTGATCTAGAATTAAAGGAAGTCCTCCAAACATTATATAAGAATTCCAAGCTTCTTCTTTTGAACCATTAAATGCTTCTAAAAATTCACTAAATGTTAAAGGATAAATGCGGATTTCATCTCCTCGACCACGGAATTCTGTTACAATATCATTTGATAAAAACTTTGAATTACTGCCAGTTACATAGACATCAACATTTTTTATATGCAAAAAACCATTTAATACTGACTCAAAATCCTCTACCTTTTGAATTTCGTCTAAAAGAACGTAGTACATTTTTTCATCTTTAATTTGATTTCGTATATAAGAGTCTAGATAATCTGGGTTTAAAAAATCTTTGTTCATTCGTAAATCTAAATCAATTTTAATAATATGATCTTCTTTGATACCTGTTGATAATAAATAGTTTTTAAATAAAGGGTCTAGTAAATAAGATTTTCCACATCTTCTAATTCCTGTAATAATTTTAATTAGATTATTTTCTTTTCTTTGAATTAATTTATTTAAATATATTGTTCTTTTTATTTCTTTCATAATGACCTCCGTTGAAAATTTTTGCCGTTTACGGCATTTTTTTTCAATGAAATTATATCAAAAAAATTGAAACACATCAATATATCCATTGAAAATTTTTGCCGTTTACGGCATTTTTTTTTCAACGACAATTTCTTGATATTCCTAAAATTATCCCAATACTAATCATGCTTGTGAGCAAACTAGAACCACCGTAACTGAAGAATGGAAGAGTAACACCGGTTACTGGGATTAATCCGATAACGACCGCTAGATTTAGGGTTGCTTGAATAAGTATTCCAATAGCTAAGCCAAAACTTAAGAATTTTGCAAATAGGTCGTTGGAATTTAAAGAGATTTTGATTGAACGATAGAAGATAAAGAAAAAGAAAGAAACAACGATTAAAACTCCTAAAAAACCAAATTCTTCACTGATGATAGAAAAGATAAAATCGGTTTGAGGTTCTGGTAAGTAAAAATGTTTTTGATGAGAATTTAAAAAACCTTGACCTAATAATCCTCCTGGTCCAATCGCGTATAAGCTTTGAATGATTTGAAATCCACTTCCTAATGGATCGCTCCAAGGATTTAAGAATGAAACGATTCTCGCCATTCTGTATGGAGCAACAATGATTAGTCCAACAATTCCTAAAAGGCCTAAAAGACCAATTTTGACAAAAAAGGAAATTTTAACTCCACTAATAAAAATCAAACTAAGTAAAGTTAGAACAATAACCATTGCGGTACCAAAGTCTGGCTCTAGCATAATTAATCCAAAAAAGAGAAAAATGATTCCTAAAATAGGCAATACACCTTTTTTGATACTTTTTAAATCTTTTTGATTGTTGCTTAAATATTTTGAAACAAAAATAATTAATCCGATTTTTGCAAATTCTGAAGGCTGAATACCTAAACCACCGATACCAAACCAACTTCTAGAACCATTACGAACTGTTCCTATTCCTGGTATTAGAACTAGAACAAGAAGAATAAAACAAATTCCTAAGATTTTATTCGCGTTTTTTTTCCAAAATGAACAAGGAATTTTGCTGATAAAAAAACAAAGGAAAACACTAATGAAAAAAAAGAGAGATTGGCTTTTTACAAATTTTAAAGGGTCTTGAAATTTATATTCTGCCCAGATTGAACTTGCTGAATAAATCATAATAATTCCGAATATACTGATGATTATTACCGTGGCAAAAAGAAGATAATCTATTTTTCCTTTTTTCATTTTGTTTCACCAATAAAATATATGAATTTGAGCAAAAAATTAGGCCTCTTTACATCTTCTTTTATTTGTTCTATAAATTTTGTTTAAAAATATAGTATAATAGAAGAACAGATGGAGTGATGGGATGAGAATAGTTGTAACTGCTGGTGGAACAATGGGTCATATTAATCCAGCTTTAGCCATTATTGAAGAATTTAAGAAAAAAGAAAAAGATTTAGAGGTTTTATATATCGGAACACATAATCGAATGGAAAAGGATGTGATTCCAAAGAAGAATATTCGTTATGAAAGTATAGAAATTTATGGCTTTACAAAAAATATTCTTAATGATTTTAAAGATCTTGTATTAATTTCTAAAGCTATAAAAAAATGTAAAGAAATTTTTAAGGAATTTCGTCCAGATGTTGTCATAGGGGTAGGTGGGTATGTTACTTATCCTGTTATTAAAGCAGCGCATCAAATGCATATTAAAACATTTATTCATGAACAAAATAGTATTCCTGGAAAGGCAAATAAAATGATTGCTAAATATGCGGATGTTATTGGACTTACTTTTTTAGAAAGTAAAAAACATTTAAAGACCAAAGGAAAAATTGTTTATACAGGACATCCTTGTGGAGCATGGGCATTAAATATTCCTAAAAAAGATAAAGAGAGTTTAGGATTTACTAAAGGAAAGAAATTAGTTACGATTGTTGCTGGGTCATTAGGTAGCGGTTCACTAAATCAAAAAATGAAAGAATATTTGCAAAGTATTGGTAAGAAAAATTATGAGATTTGTTATATTACCGGGAAAGCACATTATGAAGATTTTACTAAAGAAAGCTATGCTCCTAATGTTAAGGTGTTTCCATATATGGAAGATTTACCTGGCTTACTTAAAACAAGTGATTTGGTTATTTCTCGAGCAGGCGCAGGAAGTTTAAGTGAAATCTTAGCTTTAGAAATTCCTTCTATTATTATTCCTAGTCCTAATGTAGCCAATAATCATCAGTATTTTAACGCTAAAGAGCTAGCAGACAAAAATTGTATTTGTTTACTTGAAGAAAAAGAAATTATTACTGAAAAAATCCTTACACTTGTTGATCAGATGCTTAGTGATACAGCTAAAAGACTTCGAATGATTCATGCAATGCATAGTCTAGATACTAAAAATAGTGCGGAAGTTATTTATAATGAGATAAAGGAGCTTGTATCATGAAAGAAGAATTAATGAAGTTTGGGATTTTAGAAGAGAATGTATCTTTAGAAACGTTAAATACTTACCGCATTAAAACTCATACAAAATATTTGCTTCATCCACGAAATGAACAAGATGTTCTTCATTTTTTTAAATATGCTAAAGAAAAAGAACTTGATTTTTTTATTTTAGGAAATGGGTCTAATGTAATCTTATCAGACACGATGTATGATGGGGTCATTTTAAAGCTTGATCAATTAAAAAAAATTGAATATCAAGAACATGAATTGACCGTTGGTGCGGGAGTTATGATTAACTTTTTGGCTCGTGATATTCTTGAACATGGATTAAGCGGTTTAGAATGGGCAAGTGGTATTCCTGGAACTGTTGGAGGTTCTATATATGGCAATGCTGAAGCATATAAAGTATCTACTTTTGAATATTTAAAAAGTGTACGTTATATAACTCCAGATGGTAATATAAAAACCTCTTTCAAAGAAGAAATTTCTCATGCTTATCGAACAAGTTTTTTTAAAGAAAATCCAGGGTATATCCTTTTAGAAGCTACTTTTGTTTTTCCAGAAGGCGAGAAAGAAAAGTCTTTGGCTATTATAAAAGATCGACTTCAAAGAAGGTTAACCTCCCAACCTTTAGAATATCCAAGTGCTGGTAGTGTATTTAGAAATCCAGCTCCAGATATGCCTAGTGGAAAACTTATTGATGATTTAGGATTGAAAGGAAAAAGAATAGGAGATGCGATGATAAGTGTCAAACATGCAAATTTTATTATCAATTTAGGAAATGCAACTGGAAAAGATATTCGAAGTTTGATACAATTAATACATGATGAGGTAGAAAGGGTATATCATATTGACCTTATCTTAGAACAAGAAATAAAGAAATGGTGAGGCATATGAAGAAGAAAGTAATAAAAAGACGAATTAAGTGGAAAGTAGTACTTAAAATATTCTTTCTTCTTTTTTGTGTGGCTCTTATCTTTCTTTATCTTTTTTTTGTTAAAACAAGAAGAATTGTAATTACTGGAAATAGTAGAGTTAGTGACCATGAGATTATTACAACATCTGGCTTTAAAAATTATCCTTATTTATTTCGTATTAGTACAAAAGAAATTAAATCTCGGATATTGACGATTGAAGAGATTCATAAAGTGAAAATTCATAAAAGTTTGTTTGGAACATTAACTATTGAAGTAGAAGAAGCAAAACCTTTATTTTTTAATCGAAATACAAATAAGCTTGTATTAAGTAATCAAAAAGAAATATCTTCAACAGATTTGAATGGTGTACCAACGCTTATTAACTATGTTCCGGATACCCTTTATAAAAGACTTATAGAAACTTTAGCGACAATTGATTCGAATGTTATTTCTTTGATTAGTGAAATCGAATATCAACCATGGCAGAGTAATGATGTTATGATTGATGAGACGAGGTTTTTCCTTCGAATGACAGATGGAAATAGTGTGTATGTAAATCTAATTAATATGTCAAAATTAAATACGTATATTGAAATTTATGCTTCACTAGAAGGAAAACAAGGGATTTTGTATTTAGATTCTTCAAGTGATAAAATTTCTTTCAGTTTGTATTCTTAATTTAAAAACTAAAAATATATTTTAAGTAACTAATTTATATTCAAAAAATAGACAAATTCATTATAGTGAGAAATTTTTGCTTCATTTTGAACTTATAAACTTATTCCAGTATACTGGAATAAGTTTACATATTATCTATAGATTTAAAAAAATAGAAACTATTTTTTAAATTATTAAACATTAAAGCCATTGCTAAATTATTAAAAAAAGAGACTGTCAAGAAAATAATTAATTCGTTTCACGACAGCCCCTTTTTTTAATAATTTACTTTTGCCACATCTTTAAAAATAAATTATGTTTTAGTTTGTTAGTATTTTTTGCTATATTATTCAATTTCACAACAAGCTATTGCCTCATCAGAAGTTGACATGCGAATTTCTCCGTTTTCATTTACTAATATTACTAATGGTAATCCTACAAAGGAAACTTCATTACTCGTCATATATGGTTCATAAACTCTATATTTTTTCCAATTTCCAATATATTTTGCGCCTTTATAACCCTGTTTAATAGCAAATTCGTTTACATCCTTTTTATAAACATCCTTTAAATTTTTTTCTTCGTTCATACTTTCTCCTTCTTTATATATATCTCTATAAATTTTTTTCTAAAAATATCTTATCATAAATTTAAAAAAATAGTTAAAAAATTTTTTGATTAACATATTTAGACTTTGCCTATTTATATAGAAGACTAAATATATTTTTTTATGATATCATGTATTTGGTAAGAAAATTGGCATATAAAAAGAAAAAATTATTATTAAAGTTGGATTTAAAATTTTTCTTGTTCTTGTTTACTTTACAAAATTGTGATTTTTTGAAAGAACTTTCATTTAGGACTAGATGTGTGTGGTGCTTTTTGATATAATCTTTTTAGAATAAAGTTTGAGAAAAGTATTGGAGCAAAGGTAGTATGAGTAAAAGTATAGAAAAAGAAAAAAGAATAGAAAAAGTGGAAGAAAAAAAAGAAGATAGTCCTAAAAAAATAGATAAAAGATACTTTAAACTTTGGATTGGTATGCTTAGCATAAGTGTCGCTTTAATTCTATTTATTTTTGTGGCTCTTTTTTGCTTGCGAAGCAGAAAAGATGTTTATATTGAGCTTGGAACAGATGAAATTTTACTAAGCGATTTTTTTTATAATGGAAGAACGAATCAATTTGATGGATTTGTGACGGATATAAAGACTATTGATTTATCTAAAGTTGGTGATTATGTTGTTGAAATTAAAGATTTAGGAATTACCAAGAAAGTAAATGTTCATATTGTAGATACTACAGCTCCTGAAGTTGTTTTTAAAGATGTTTATGCATATACAAATTATACTTTTTCAGTAGATGATTTTATTGAATCGAAGAGTGATTTGTCTGAAATTACAGTGAATGCTTTAAACATACCAGAAATTACTGGTTTTGGAGATTATCCTGTTCAGATTGAAGTAAAAGATGCCTATGGAAATGTAACTACTGAAGAAAGAACTCTTCATATAGGTGTAATCAAAACTTCTTTTACTTTTGAATTAGGTAATAAGCTTTCTAAGGAAGATTTGGTTTATGATATTAAAGATATCGATTCAATTAAAGATGAAGATATTGCTAGAATTAATTCAGGTGGGATTGGAGAGTATGAAATCGAAGCTGTAGTAAATGGTCAAACCTTTGTTTCTAAAATTCTTGTTCGAGATAGCTTGCCTCCTAATTTAGTTTTAAAAGAAGTGACGATTTTTGATGATGTCGAGGGTGTTGCTAAGGAGGATTTTATTGC
>CALVXT010000038.1 GCA_944371545.1 uncultured Bacilli bacterium
ATAAGTATTAATTCAAAAAAAATATGACTGTTTAATTATGGAAAAAAACTTGTATTAATTAGGAGATGAATTGATGAGGTTTAATAGTTTAATTCCAGAACTTAGTGTGACGGATGTAGAAAAAAGTAAAGTGTTTTATTTAAACTTGGGTTTTGAAATAAAATATCAAAGAGAAAAATTTTATTTTTTAGAATTAGAAGAAAATCAAATTATGATTGAAGAAATTAATGACCATTGGAATGTTGGAGAGTTAGAATATCCTTTTGGTAGGGGAATTAATCTTAGTATGAGTGTTTCAGATATTGATTCTTATTATGAAAAGTTAAAAGATAAAAATATTTCTTTTTTTAAACCTTTGATGTGTAATACATATCAAGTAAACGATGAAATTTATGAGGATAAAGAATTCTTACTTCAGGATCCAGATGGATACTTACTTAGGTTCACAAATTAATTTTTGAATATAAATAATTCCATGCTTTTTTTCATATACTTCATTAGGTGAAGATATGAAATGTCAAGTAAATAAACCTTATCCTAAAATTCGTGTTGAAAAAAAATCTTTAGAAAACGCGAAAATACTGACGCATTTATATGCTTCAAATGAAAGTGAATTAAATGCAATTATGCAATATAGTTATCAAACTATGGTTTTAGATAATGAGGAAATTGCTCCTATATTAAAGGCAATTGCTGTAGTTGAGATGCATCATTTAGAAATTTTGGGTAAGCTTATTAAAGCCTTAGGGTGTCGACCAATATACGCAGATTGTAATTATCATGATATTCTTTATTGGAATGGAGATTATGTCTATTATGATATGGATTTAAAAACGATTTTAGATATTAATATCGAAAGTGAGCAACAAGCTATTTATAATTATCAAATGGTATTAAGTGTAATTGATGATATTTACTTGAAAGAAAATATTGCACGAATTTTAGAAGATGAATATTTACATTTAGAAATTTTTAGCAAATTAAAAGAGAATTTATGACAATGTTCGCTTGCGAATGTTGTTTTTTTTCCTTTTTATTTATGGTATACTTAGAAAGAATAGAGAGGGAATATCATGGAAAATAAAGAATATGATGTAATCGTTATTGGAGCAGGAAATGCTGGATTAGTTTCTGCTTTGACTTTACAAAAAAAGGGGAAAAAAGTTCTTTTGTTAGAAAAGGGAAGAGTTGTTGGGGGACTTGCATCTTCCTTTATTCGAGGACGTTTTGAGTTTGATACAAGTTTACATCAACTTTGTGAGTTTGGAACGAAAGAAGATTCTGATGCAGTATATGATTTGTTTTCAAGATTAGAAATTATTGATAAAGTATCTGTAGAAACGTTACCAGAAGCATTTGCAGTATATACATTGGATCATAAAGAAAAATATGTGATGCCTGTTGGTAAAGATGCCTTTCTTTTAAAAATGGAAGAATATGTTCCTGGTAGTACAAAAAGCATGGAAGAATTTTTTTCATTATGTGAAGAAACGAAAGATGCACTTTCTTATTTAAATGAAAGTAAGGGACATCCTGAAACAGAAGTTTTAATGGAAAAATATCCTCGTTTTATGGTAGTAGCTCCTTATAGTATAGAAAAAGTTTTGAAAAAAATTGATATGCCTTTAAAGGCTCAAGAGATTTTATGTTCTTATTGGAGTTATTTAGGAAGTCCAGCTTCTAAACTTAGTTTTATTCATTACGCTTCTATGGTATATTCTTATATTACGAAAGGACCTGTCATTTTTAAGAAGAGTAGCCATGCTATTTCTTTATTGTTAAGTGAAGAGTTTGTCAAAAATGGAGGTACACTTAAATGTTTAACTGGTGTTAAAGAGATTTTGACTCAAAATAATGAGGTAATTGGTGTTGTTACGGATAGTAATGAGAAATTTTTGACGAGACATATTTTAGCAAATCTTTCTCCTAATGTTGTATATGGTCAGCTTATTCAAAATGATTTTGTTCCTGATAAAGCTAAATCTTTAACTAATTTGCGAAATTTTGGGGCACGTGGGGTAAGTGTTTATTTAGGCTTAAATAAAACTATGAAAGAGCTTGGATTAGAAAATTCCACATATTTTGTATATCATTCTTTGGATAGTGATAGAGAATTTAAAAGAATGCATGATGTTTTCTCAGGTAATTTAGCCGCGACTTTAAAAAATACTTCTCCAGATACTTCTAGTTTAGTTTTAACAAGTCTTATTTTTGGAGATGCTTTTGATAAGCTAGTGACTAAGGAAAATTATTTTGAAATTAAAGAAAAACTTGCTGAGTCTTTAGTTTCTTCTTTCGAAAAAGCAACAGGTATGAATATTCATGATGCAATTGAAGAAATTGAAGTTGCTACACCTGTAACTTTTGCGCGTTATACAGGACATCCTGAAGGTGTAATTTATGGGTATCTAGCTACTTCACATGATAATTTATTACCTAGAATTATGAATGAAGAAAATGAAGTATTTATTAAAGGTCTTCGATTTTGTGGAGGCTTTGGTTCCAGGTTGAGTGGGTATAGCTCAACTTATATTAATGGAGAAATGGAAGCTTTAAAAACACTTGGGGAGATGGAAAATGAAAGAGTTTAAAATTGGTATGAATGCAAAGCTTGATATGCTAAAATTTAAGAATTTAGGTGAAGAAAGAGAAAAAGAAATTGAAAAATCGGCGAGTACTTCGGTTAAAGATTCTTCTTTAACGAATACTTTAGCTGGAATTTTACATCCAAAAGGAATAAAGGTTCAAGTTTCTCATATTGTTAAGGAAACGGAAGATACAAAATCTTTTTATTTAAAACCGGTTAAATTAGAATCTATGCCTCCTTTTTTAGCTGGACAGTATGTAACTTTAGCTGTTACTATTGACGGTAGAACTTATAAAAGACCTTATTCAATTAGTAGTTCTCCAAATTCTTTAGAAATGTATCGAATTACTGTGAAAAAAGAAAAAAATGGTATAGTATCTACTTATTTATTTCATGAATGTGAAGTTGGAAGTACTTTTAATCTTTTGGGTCCTTTTGGCCATTTTACATATCAGCCTTTACGTGATAGTAAAGACGTAGTTTTTCTTGCGGGTGGTAGTGGAATAACTCCTTTTATGGCTTTTTTACAAAATCAGAAATTTTTAGAAAAAATTCATTCTCTTACTTTGTTTTATGGTGCAAAAAGTGAATTTGATTTGATTTTTAAAAAAGAAATTGATGAGATATGTTCTAAAAATAAAAAAATTAAAGTGATATATGTATTAAGTGAACAAAAACGAAGTGATTATGCTTATGGATTTATTGATGAAGAGAAAATTTTACAAGTAGGAGTTGAAAATAAAAGTTTTTTTGTAAGTGGACCTATTAAAATGTATTTTTCATTAAATGAGATTTTTAAAAAATTGGATATACCTAATAAATTTATTCGTCATGAAATTTTTAGAGAAGTTCCAGAAGATTTAGTTGAACAGAATTTTCAATTGACTATTAAAATGAATGATAAAACCCTTACTATTCCTTGTAATGGAAAAGAAACTTTACTTCAAAGTATGGAAAAGGGAAGAGTAAAAACTTTAGCTCATTGTACGGTTGGAGAGTGTGGATTTTGTAGAAGTAAACTTTTAAGTGGTGAAGTAAAAACAGAGGACTCTTGTGTTCGTGAGGCTGATAAAGAAGCTCATTATATTCATCCATGTGTGACTTATCCCTTGAGTGACGTGACAATTGAAGTACCTATTAAGTAAGCTAATTGCTTGCTTTTTTTTCTCTTTTTTTCTATACTTTATACGAGGGATATTATGCAAATACTTAAATGGAAAAAAGAAAAGAAAAATTTATATACGGCTTTTTTAAATAATCATAGCGAAATATCTATTTATGAAGAACTTGTTTTAAAATATGATTTGCTTCTTAAAAAAAATATTTCGGATAAGGAATTAGAAAAAATAAAGAAAGAAAATTTTTTGTTAGAGGGATACTATGAAGCTTTGAAATATTTAACTAGAAAAATGCGTAGTAGAAAAGAAGTAGATGATTTTTTAAAAAGAAAAGAATATTCTAAAGAGTGTCGAGATTTTGTTTTAGAAAAATTGGAAAAAGAGGGTTATGTTAATGACCAAAAATTTTTAGAGGCTTTTCTTCATGATCAATTGTCTTTAACTTTAAATGGTCCTTTTAAAATCAAAAAAGAATTAGAAAAATTAGGAATTTTAGATTACTCTTTACTTGATGAAATCTCTGATAAAGTTTGGCAAGAACGAATTTTAAAGATTGTGAAAAAGAGAGAAGGAATTCAAAAGAAAGAAAGTGAAAAACTTTTTAAAAAGAAACTCATAATGTATATCTATACTTATGGATATAGTATGAGTATGATTGAGTCTATTTTGGAAAATTATTCTGTAGAAATAGATGAGAATGTGTTACTTAAAGAAAAGGAAAAGTATTTGAAAAAACTTTCTTCTAAATATGATGGAAATGCACTTGTTTGGCAAGTTAAAAGAAAACTTTATCAAAGAGGATATAGTAATGAAGAAATTGAAAGAGTTTTTGAAAAATAAAGTATAAAACTTGTATTTCTAAAGGCAACTTGATATAATATTACTGTTTTATGAATGGAGTGAAATAATGAAAAACAAAACAAAAAAAATAATACTTCTTGGGGCATGTACTCTTTTATTATGCGGATGTGGTAAAGAAATTCCTACTTTATCAGATGGAAGTCAAGCTGTGGTAAGTTTTAATGAAAATGCTGAAAGTATTTCGGCAAATGAATTGTATGAAAAAATGAAAGAAAACTATTCTTTAAGTGCAATTTTAACATTGATGGATACAGAAATTTTAGAAAATAAATATCCAAATGATTTGGAAGATGCTAGAGAACAAGCTGAAAGTACAATTGATTCTTTAATAAATACATATGGTGAAGATCAAGTTATTGCAATGTATGGATCTATTGATAGTGGAGAAGAAACTTTGTACTTGAGTAATTTACGAAATAAGGCAATTTTAGATTATGGAAAGTCTTTAGTAACAGAGGATGAAATTAATTCTTATTATGAAAAAAATGTTTATGGAGATGTTACTGTTGATCATATTTTAATTACAACAGGTGTGACTGAAGATACTTCTGATGAAGATAAGACAAAATTAGAAGAGGAAGCAAAGAATAAAGTTAATGAAATTATTGCTGAATTGGATAAGGCTGAAGATAAGTTAGCAAGATTTAAAGAATTAGCTGCTGAATATTCAGAAGATGAGGCGACTAAAAATAATGGAGGAAGTTTAGGTGCAATTAATACCGGAACTTTATCTAGTAGCTATGATGAAATTTTAGAGGCCGCTAGAAATTTAAAAGATGGAGAGTATTCAAAAGAAGTAATTACAACAAGTTTAGGATATCATGTAATTTATAGAGAAAGTAGTAGTGAAAAACCTTCTTTGGAAGATGAAAAAGATGATATTACAGAAACACTTGCAAATGAAAAACTATCAGATGATCAAACTCTTCAAGTAACAGCTTTGGATGAACTTAGAAAAGAATATGGAATGACTATTAATGATTCAGAAATTTCTGAAAAATACTCTGCATATATTGCTAATCAAATTGCAAGTATAAAAGCAAATCAAAATTCAAATTAAAAAAATAAAGGATTGATGAAGTACTCATTAATCCTTTATTTTTGTATATAAATTAAGGTGTTAGGACTACGCGAAAACTAACAATATCGTATACGTGACCAAAGGTGTGATTAAAATTAAATGCGCCTGCATGCAAACCATATGTGTGAATGCCTCCACGTATAAACCATGGACCATAAGCATTAGCAAACCAAGCTTCATCGCTATGCCAACTTCCTATTTGTTTGGTTTGAGTTAAATATGTTGCATTAGCAAAAGGCCCCATTTCTCCTGTAGCATCACCTAATATTTTTCTTTGAAATTGTCTGTCTATTGTGGCATATGCATATGTATCATAATACTTACTGTCCGGAAAATCATATCCTCCTGTTAATTCTGTTAAGCCTGATGAGTCATTGTCACACGTTGGGCATCCAAACGTTCCGTTGAATCCTGAATTATATAAACTATTTTTTCCACTCATTGGTTTACCATTTTGGTCTAACATGACACCCATTACATATTCGAAAGCGCTGCCCGACATATCAAAAATGCCTGAAATATTATTAGTTGTACTAGCAAGTACACTATTTGGATAGGCTATATTACAGGTTCCATCATTGCAATATTTATTACATTCTTCATTGGTTCCTGTGAAACCACAAGTAGGTTCATTATTTGCTGCGTATCCTGTAATATAAGAAGAATTATTGTTAATTCTTACACTTGCTTGAGAACCGTAGGCGCTGTGTTGAAGATATGCTACTGCTCCCCATTCAGTATTTTTCATCATATGACTTTCTAAATCTCGTTTGTAATCATAAGAAGAGTAGAATGCATTAGCTACTTGAATGTTTCTCCATGAACTTACATTTGGTTTGATTTGAATGGCATCACCGTTTCTAATGTTGTCACTGTCTCCACCATTTCGACTTGTTTCAAATTTACCAACCCACATTCCATTTGAATTGAAAGCAGTAAAAGCAGGGTGAGTTAACCAGCTACCTACAGTTGTTCCACTACTTACTGGTGTATCAATACTCTCAAAAACAATTTGTATTGTTTGTTCAGCATTTTCTGTTGTTGTTAAATCTGGATAATTTCCTTCATCAAAGATTTGATATCGATATCTTGGTATCCATACAAAGTATGACTCTATTGCACTTTCTGGTATTGTATCTCCTGGCTGATAATTTGAATTGGTACTTTCATCAGTTAATATGATTGCATTGGCCCATTGTTTATTTTCATAGTTGTACCATTCTGATGATAAGTCAGCTCTTTTTACTGTTCCATCATCATCTATTGTTACTGGTATTAATGGATCTTTTAATACTGGATCTGTTTCATTTAATATAGATTCACTATAACTTCTTTCAAAATATAAAGTACATTTTGTATTTCTTTCAGTCATATTTAATACTTTAACAGACCAATCTGTTTCATTAAATTCAACACTTGCACCTTTAGTACAATTTGTTTTTTCTTTATTGATTTTATAACCGTCACCTTTCTGAGGCATAGTCTTTGAAATAACATCATCTACATAAAAAGCAAAATAAAGATCTCCATTACTTCCTACAGATCCTTCAATAATATTAAATTCTTGTTGAGTTTGGAATAATGCAAAAGAAGTGTAGAAAAATACTCCAGCTACTAGTAGAATGCATACTGCAGTGAAGATTGTTATTCCTATTTTTTTTGGATCTCTTTGTTTATACCTTTCTAGTTTCATAAAGTATCATTCCTATTCTAAATTATAAATATATATTATATATCTTTAAGTATATAAAAATTATATCTTTGATTTTTGCTTTTATCAATAACATTATGTAAAAAAGCTTTTAAATTATACAATGAAAATTCATCATGCACCATTTAAAAAATTAACCATAGACTATATTGAAAAGACAAATAAAGGAGGGAGTTTTATGAACTGCTGTCGTGAAAATGGACTTGGACCTGCAATCATTTTGGTACTATTTATTTTACTAATCTTAATTGTAGGAGCATTCATTTAAGTCTTTAAATTATTAAAAAGGAGGTGTCTTATGAATTGCTGCAAAAATAAGGAACCAGGGTGTGGATGTAGTGGTTTCCAAAGTAACGCATTTATTATCTTGGTTTTATATATCTTACTTGCAATTATTCTAGGTGGAATCTTATTCTAACGAGGAAGGGAATACCTTCTTTTTCGTTGTGTTCAAAAACAATATACTATATATTAAATTTAGGAGTTTTAACTATGGAGAAAGAATTAAGAAAATTTTAAATTTGATTACTAAGTAAGTATTTTCTTTAGAATAAAAATATGATACAATTTAGAAGAATAAATAGGGTGGAGAATTATGTTTGGAAAAATTATAAATACAAGTGAAAATACAGTTACTATTGAAAATTTAAGTGGACAAATTCCATTATTTTTAAAAGGGATTCATGTTTCTTTTCAAGAAGATCAACGTGTTATTATTGGAAAAATTATTGAAGTTAAAAAAGAATATTTTGTGATTTTTTTGATTGGAGAAATTGTAAATGGAGTTTTTATCACTGGAATTTATAAGGCTCCAAAATTAATTAATACACCAAGAATTGTTACAGCTTCTGAATTAGAAACTTTTATTGGAAAACAAGACTATCATAGTAAAGATACTCTTTTAATAGGAACTTCTACTTTGTATGACAATTTTAAAGTTACTGTTAATTTAAATGATTTTTTTTCCAATCATTTTGCTATTATTGGAAATTCTGGTTTTGGTAAATCTTGTGGAGTAGCTAGACTTATTCAAAATGTTTTCTATTATAATCAAAATCCACCTAAAAATGCCCATATTATTTTATTTGATGTATATGGAGAATATCAGAATGCTTTTAAAAATTTTCCAAATATTCCGAGAATTCACGTTAAAAATTTTCAAAATAGGAAAGAGGATATTGCTAATGTAATTACCATTCCTCCTTATTTTTTGGATGCGGATGATTTAGCTATTTTATTAAATGTTGAAGATCCATTTTTAATTCCAATTTTAGAAAAAGCGTTACAATATGTAGGAATTTTTAAAAGCGATGATCCAAATGCTGTTCGTTATAAAAATAGTATAATCGCGACATGTTTATTAGAAGTTTTAGCAAGTGGAAAAGAAGCAAGTCAGATTCGTGATCAAATTTTGTCTATTTTAGCTAAATATCATACGGATGAATTAAATGAAAGTAGTTTGATTAAGGAACCAGGTTATACAAGAACAGTAAGACAATGTTTGAATATTGATGATCAAGGTAAGATTAATGCAATTAGTAGAGTAATTGATTTCTTTAGTCAATTTAAAATTTCTAATTCAGATAATTTTGTTGTTGTTCCTAATTTAGTATATAATTTAGAAGATATTTATGATGCTTTGGAATTTGCTTTATTAAGTGAAGGTGTATATAATAGTGTATCGATGTATGAAAGAGCAATGACTTTAAAAATTCATTTGCATCAGTTGATTAATGGACCTTATAAAAAGTTTTTTGAATATCCTTATGTTATTAGTAAAAAAGATTATGTTGAGGGCTTATTTCGAGTAGAAAATGGAGAAACAGCTCAAATTGTTAATGTTAATTTGGATTCGATGGAAGATCGGTTTGCTAAAATTTTAACTAAATTATATTCAAAATTATTTTTTGATTTTGCTACTAGTTTAGAAAATAGAGGTTCTTTTCCAATTAATATTGTGTTGGAAGAAGCTCACAGATATGTAAACAATGATCGAGATGCAGAAGTTATTGGATATAATATTTTTGATCGTATTACAAAAGAAGGACGTAAATACGGAGTGTTAATGGGCTTTATCACTCAACGACCTAGTGAACTTTCTAAAACAGCTTTATCTCAATGTTCAAATTTTTTAGTTTTTCGAATTTTCCATCCTGAAGATTATAAAATGATTGACTCAATTACTTCAAGCATTACTACAGAGGAATTAGAACGTTTAAAAACATTGAGAAGAGGAATTGCTTTAGTTTTTGGAAGTGCTATTCCTTTACCAATGCTGGCAAAGTTAGATATGCCTGATCCAGCTCCGTTAAGTAGTAATGTTAATGTTTCTAATTTATGGTTTTGATAAAAAAGGGGCTGTTGAATAATTAAGCCAATAAATAATTCAACAGCTTTTTTCATGCAAGCAAATAAAAATCCCTGAAATCCTAAGGAAATCAGGGAAATTTG
>CALVXT010000039.1 GCA_944371545.1 uncultured Bacilli bacterium
ATCAACAAACAATGTTTATTCAGTTATTTTAAATGATTCTGAAAATACTCTTAAAATCAATTATGAGTTAAACGATCCAGAAGCTAAAGTGGTTTTTCATAATAATGAATACGTGGAAAATGGTGAGAATAAAATGGAACTCGAAATCGAAAATACTGATGGGACAAAAGAAGTTTATACATTTTATTTAGAAAAAGAAGAAACAACTCCCGTATTTAACGAAACAATATTAGCAAATAACATTAGTGGCCAAAAAGAAATTCCGTTTTTATCCTGGTATGTAGGAATTGGATGTTTTACCGTTATTGCATTATTGTTTAAAATAATTGTATTAGGATTTAAAAAAAGAAAGAAATGTGCGAAAAAGTAGCACATTTTTTTTAATTTCGCATATTTATACAGTGAGAGGCATATAATGCTTTTTTATATGACTTTTAAAATCTCACAATTAGAAAGGAAGTAATTATGAATTTAGATGAGATGAAAAAAAACAGTGTAAATAGTGTGGAATTAGTTGATTCTTTAAATGCTCCATTATTGGAGCTTAAGGTAGCCTTAACTACATCTAGCACAATACCTGCAGAAAGTGATTTAAAGGTTTTTATTGATGATCATGAAACAGATGAGTCAAATCGTAAAACCATTATTTATCCGCTTTCTAAAACATTACAGTATGCAAACGGAGAGACAGATAAGTTTATTTTAGAACCAGTTTTTAAAGGAAATATGGTTCAAATGAAAGCTTATATCGAGCGAAGATTAACTCATTCAGTTATCGAACAATCAATTTCTATCGGGGACGATTTAAGCGGGGCAAAACTGTCTTTAACTTTAACAAGATTTATGTTATATAATGCAATAAATATTTTAGAAAGTTCTAATTATAAAATTGTCGACAAAACAGACTCTATTGATGGTAATCAAATTGAAACGATAGCTATCAGAAAACAAGATGATACATTAGTAGATATTTTGTTTCAATATGATGGAACAAATAATGCGGTACTAATGAACACAGAAGAATATGTTTTACCTGATGACTTTGGAACGGTAACTAATATTTATGAATTGACAAATTTAGATAATTATATGAAAAAAATGACAGTTGGAGAACTTGAAGTTTTGGAAACTCCAATCATTGAAGAACTTACATATCAACCTATTCTTATGTTTTCTTCTTATAACAAAATTTCTACTAATTATGAAAATGCAGAATTAAGTTTGATTTATCCTAAAAATACTGATTTTATGAAGTACTTTTTAATAAGTAGTTTTTCTTATAGTTTGAATAATGAAGATAAGTTTTTAACTTTGGATGATATTTATTTTAAAAATTGTTTTACAGAAATAGAAAAAGAGAAAATTAATGCAGCTTTTAATAAGTTAACAATTAAATGTTTAAATTCTGTAAGCAACAATTTTAGTTTAGATTGTGATGGGAATTTGGTAGTAAATAGTATTACAACAAAGGTTCAAGACGAATCTTCTGAAAATATTGATTTTAATCAAATCTATCCTGTTGGTTCAATTTATTTAAGTGTAAATTCAACAAATCCGAGCACTTTATTTGGAGGATCTTGGGAAGCATTTGCAGCCGGTAGAACTTTAGTTGGAATAGATGCAAATCAAGATGAATTTAATGCAGTAAATAAAATTGGTGGAGAGAAAAAACATACTTTAAGAATTGATGAGATGCCTAGTCATGATCATAAGCGTCCAAATTCTATTCTTTATAACGGAAATTCATCGTGGTGGATAGGTGGCGCTGGTGGTACAACGATTGAGGTCGTTGAAACTCCAACAAGTACTTCTGGTGGTAATCAAGCACATAATAATTTACAACCCTATATAACGGTTTATATGTGGAAGAGAGTTGCATAGGAGGTTTTGTATGAAAGAATTAAAAAATTTGAGAAAACCTCGTGAAAAACATTTTTTGAATGAAAATGGACTTATTACAGCTTATATGTATAATGAAGACATTCATTATCTAAAAAATAATGAATATCAGGAAATTGATAATTCTTTAATTGAAAAAGAAAACTATTTTCAAAATAAAGAAAATAGTTTTCAAGCACATTTTTTTAAAAATAGTGAAAATAAAATTTTTGAAATAATAAAAGATAAAAATTTTCTTTCTTTCTCTTTAAATAATTCAAATCATTCTATTATCACTACTAATAAATATGCTATAACCTATCAAAATATTTTAAAAAATATAGATATTACCTATCAGTTTATTCATAATAAAATTAAAGATACCATTCTTTTAAAAGACAAAGATAATGATTTTCAAAAATTAAAGTTTATTATCAGAACAAATCTAGAATTAAAAATAGAAAGTAATGAAATTTTTCTTTTTGAACAAGGTAAATTCATTTATAAAATTGAAGCACCTATTTTATTAGATAAAAACAAGAATTTATATCCAGTTCATTATGTTTTAGTAAAAAATGAACAGGAATATTTTCTTTCATTTCATATAGATGAGTCTTTGCTGCAAGAAAGTGAACTATATCCATTTATTCTTGATCCTACAATTGTGAATGACGATAAGAAAAATGTCTATGATACCTATATTTATCCGGGAGATGAAAATGTTGATCGAAATAGTCAAGAATTTTTAAAAGTTGGTGTAGATGAAAACAATGTTACTTATCGGATTTTAGCAAAATTTGATTTACCGACTATTGGAACTGGATGTGAAATAATCGGAGCAACCGCTGTATTCGTAAGTCATCTAAGTGATTTTATTATTATAAATGATAAATACATTCATAAAACTTTATTGGCACATCAAATTACTCAGGCATGGAGCGAAGAAAATGCTAATTGGGAAAATATGCATGATAAGTATAATTCACATATTGAAGATTATTTTCAAGCGTTTAAAACAGAGTTTGACGGTACAACGGGCAAATATTTTTTCAAAAGTACATCTATGAATATTACTAATATAGTAAAAAAATGGTATGCAGGTGAAGAAAATAATGGGATTTTACTTAAGTTAGAAGATGAAGTATATGGTGAAGATAGTTTACATATGTTTTATTCGAAGAATAACAATATTACTGAAGTAAATGATCAAATAGATGATCCGAAACCTTATCTTTTAGTTTCGTATCGTAATTTTAATGGTTTAGAAGATTATATGACGTATCAAAATATCCCGTTTCAAGAAGGAACTGGATATGTAAATAATTTAACTGGAAATTTAACAACGGTTTTTAGAGTTAATGAAACTATTGGCGGAAAATTTCCGATTGAATTAAGTTTGATTTATAATGCAAATGATGTTGTGTTGAACAACAATATTGGACTTGGAAAAGGGTATCGTTGGAATTTTCATCAAACTTTAGAAGAAGTCGAAATTTCAGGACTTTCTTATTTAGAATTTATAGATTCTGATGGTACAACTCATTATTTTTCAAAACTTGACGACACAACCTATCAAGATGAAGATGGTTTAAATTTTACTATTACTTTAGATGGTGAAAAATATGTATTAAAAGACAAAGAAAATCATCAAAAGATTTTTGAAAAAAGTGGGAATTTATACTATTTAAAGAAAATTATTGATACCTATCAAAACGAAGTGATCATTTCTTATAATCAAAATCATTTGATTAGTGAAGTGAAAGATGCAAATAACGAAAGTATTTATATCACCTATGAAGAAAATAAAATTACTACAACAAGTTCATATGATACTAGTATTTTAAATATTCAAAATGAAAAAATTACAAGTCTCGTAACGAAACAAGGAACAACTAGTTTTGCTTATGACTCTAAAGATTTGATTTCAAAAGTTACAGATATAAATTTGTTAGAAACGGAATTTGTTTATTATGAAACGAGTCCTTATCGTTTGAAAAAAATCATCGAAAAAGGAGTAGATGGAACTACAGGAAACACTTTAGAATTTTTGTATTCTTTTTTAGCCACAAAAACGGTTAATCAAAAAGGGCAAGTCAAAAATTATTTGTTTAATTCTCAAGGAAATACGATTAATATTACCAGTTTAAAAGATGATCTGGATTTTAAAAATGGGTATGGAACAGAGGACGTTTATGACGTAAATGAAAACACAAAAAATAAATTGTCTTTACGTATTCCTATTATGAAATATGTAAAAAATTTATTTCCTGATCCGAGTTTTGAACAAAAAGAAGGAGAATTTATCTATGATATTGCAACAATAGATACTCTAAATGCACGAAGTGGGGAAAAATGTGTTTGAACAAATTATGAAACAGATATTCCTTTGCCTACTGTTTCTCAATCAGGTTATTATACTTTCAGCGGTTATTTTAAACATACAAGTGGTATGGAACTAACTATCCGAACTTCAAACGCAAGTGTTTCTGAAACAAAATATTATACATTTACTGATGAGTATAAACGATATTTTTTAACGGCTTATTTAGAAGCAAATACTTCTTATCATGTTACTGTTTTTCCAATAAATAATTCGACGGTTTATATGGATGATTTTCAATTTGAAAGTGGGGAAGTGGTTAATTATCTTAATTTGATTGAAAATTCGGATTTCAGCGAGGGAATGAATGGATGGACTAACTCGGTTTACTCTTTGAACGGAGAGGAAGTTACAAATGATGATGAGATTATTACTTTAGAAAATGGCCAAACTGTGTATCAAATGAATTGTAAATCTACCCTTAGTAAAAGTTTGACAAAAAGATTACAAATTGATGGAAAAAAAGGAGATAGCTATCGAATTTCTTTTTGGTACAAGAATGAGGGATTACGAGATGGTTCCATTGCAATAGGCAATATTGCCCTTTTAACATTTGGGTATACTTCTGAAATTCCGCACGGGGTACCTACATATAGTTTAAATCCGCATGCAACAGAGTGGCAGTATTTCGAAAAAATTATTGTTGCTGAAGAAGATTATACAAGTGTTACGTTAAATATTATGGCTCAGTTTAATGTAAATAAACTTTATTTTACTAATCTATATTTAGTAAAAGATTTTAGTGCTACTTCTTTTGATTATGATGATGAGGGAAATTTAATCTCTTCAACAGACCTTGCTCATTCTACTTCAACATTTCAGTATGATGCGAATAATCAATTAGTTAGTAATTTTGCTCCAAAAGGAAATAATTTTCATTTTGAATATGATAATCAAGATTCTCAAAAATTATTACAAGGAGTTTCTACTAAAGGAATTGCTAATCAGTTAAAATATGACTCTAATCAAAATCCGATTCAAACAATTATTAAAAGTGTAAATTCATCTTTATCTTTAACTGAAGAATACTTTTATATAAGAAAGAAAGCTACAGATAAATATTTAGTTGCGGATTTTTATAGTAATAGGCCTATTTTAAAGGCTTTTGAATGCAATTTAAGTCGCTTCCAATTAGAATTAGAACATGATGAAGAACAAAATAAAGACTATTATTATATAAAAACAGACTTTATTTCTAAATACTTTGCGTATCGTGAAAATATTAGTGAGAAAATTGCGCTTGTAGATACGAAGGAACAGGCTAGTCTATTTGAATTAATTGAAAATAAAAATGGTAGTTATACTTTACGAATCAAACGAGTAGTTTCCACTGATCCTGAAGATATCACGCAAGACTCTTGTATTACTTTTGATGAAGAGGATAATTTAATTATTGAAGTGTATCATATGGATGATCCAAGTCAAGAATTGTTTTTTGAAAGTGCTGAAACCCCTTTATATGTAGAAACAAAAGCGGAATATGAAGAAACAGGAAAGTTTGTTTCTAAAACCATTGATTCTTTAGAAAAAGTTACTCTTTACGATATTGATGAACTTACAGGTTTAACAAACAGTATTACTAATCCAAAAGAACAAACTATATATTATGAGTATAATGATAAAGAACAAGTAACCAAAATTAAGAAAAATGAAAAAGAAATTCTTTATGCTTATAATACTCAAAATTTACTTTCAAAAATTACAAGCAATAATAAGGAATATACTTTTGATTATGATGAATTTTTAAATAAAAAGCAAACAAAAATCAATAATCAAATTCTTTCAACGAATCAATATGAAGAAAATAATGGAAATTTAGCAAGTGTCAATTACGGAAACGGAAACACAATTTCCTATACATATGATGATTTTAATCGTTTAAAAACCCACACCAAAAATGGTAGTGTATATACTTATTATTATGACAATATGAATAATTTAAGTAGAATTACTTCTAATGAAGAAACGTATGAATATAGTTATGATTTAGCTGGAAGAATAAGCAGTTATTTATATAATCAAAAAGAGTATTTCTCAGGACAAACTACTATAGATTACGAATATGATAGTAATGGCAATGTTACCAAAAAACGTTTATCTAATGGGTTAGCTATAGAATATACTTATGATGAAGATGATAATATCATTAAAGTAAATGTTAACAATGCAACTTTAAATTATCAACGAGATTATTTAGGAAGATTAGTGGGTAAGAATATTAAAAATCAAATTCCAATTGAATATACGTATTATACAAATGGAAATAAAACATCTTTTGTTTTAAAAAGCATGAAAATTCAAAATGAATTATACAAATATTTCTATGATGATACATATAATTTGAGTAAAATATTTAAAAATCAAAAACTTTACCAAGAATATGTATATGATGATTTTGATGAGTTAATAGAAGAACATCATTATGAAAGAGGAAGAACATATCGTTATACGTATGATGATTCTGGAAACATTTTGTTTAAAAGAGAATATGAGTTAAATACTTTTAACCTTTATCATGAAGATAAGTTTTCTTATGAAAACGAAAATTGGGAGGATCAATTAACAAAATTTAATGATATAGAAATCACTTATGATGCAATTGGTAATCCGACAAGTATTGGAGATGCAACACTTACTTGGGCAAATGGAAGAGAATTGCAAAGTTATCAAAATGGAGATTTACAAGTTTCTTATAAGTATAATAAGGATGGAATTCAAAGAAAAAAAATTATTAATAATGTAGAAACAGAATACTTTACAGAAAATAGCTCGATATTATTTGAAACCACCAGCGGTGTTATGTTATACTATTTACGAGATGACAACAATAGCCTACTAGGATTCATTTATAATGGAACAACCTATTATTATAAGAAAAATCTTCAAGATGATATTGTTGGCATCTATACAAGTAATTTTGAACTCATAGCAACCTATGAATATGATGCATGGGGAAAAATACTAAGCATAAAAGACCAAAACAATAACGAAATTACAGATGAAACTCATATTGCTATGATTAATCCATTTAGATATAGGTCTTACTACTATGATAAAGAAACAAAACTTTATTATTTAAATAGTAGATACTATAATCCAGAATGGGGAAGATTTATTAATGGCGATGCTTACATCACGACGGATAGTGGGATGTTAGGATATAATATGTATTTATATTGTAATAATGAACCAATTCGTCATAAAGATACTAATGGAAAATGGATATTAGTAGGATTATTATGGATGATTGCCGGAGCGACTATTGCTGCAACTGCTACTGCGGTTATGATATTGGATAATGATAAAAAACAAAAACTTAATTCTAAAAAAGAAATCAGAGATGTACAAAAAAAGAATGCATTTAAGCCTAAAATAGAAAATAATCAATTTCGGCAAACCTTAAAAAACAACGTTCAACAAGTTGTTGATGATACAGAAAATATGAATTCTGCACAGAAGTTGGGATATTTTGTGAATAATGTAAAAACAAATGCTAGATATGATTTAAAAAATCAAGATCCTTGGAAAAATTCCACTATATTTTATGAAGGACATTGGATGGAATCTCAGGATATTGGTAACTATAATTTTGGATACATCGGAAGAGCATTAGGATATGATATTAACTTTTTAACCCTAGGTGCCGGAGGTTATCAAGTATTGTCAGGAACAACTAACCTTGGTTATTGCTTTTCGAGTTCATTTTGTGATGATCCTAGAGATACATATTATATTAAATTAGGAGCTATTGCCTATGATAGAGATTATAATTAAATATTATTAAAAACAAAAATTCATATAGGGATGTGTTTTGTGATGAAAAAGCATATTGTGCAACAGCATAAAGTAAATACAAAAAAATTACTAATACTATCAATAATGTTATTATTGTTTAATAGTATTAAATCTTGGTTTGCACTAGATATAGAAGTTATTATAAGCATTCTACTTAATTTAATAGGCTTTTTTTTAAACATTTATATTATTATAAAAGTAATAAAAGCAAAAAGCAGAAATTATTTTCAAGTAATAATATTAATAATGGCTATTTTGTTAAATTTTATTCCTTTGTCAGATTATAAAGTCTATTTAGATTTTTATAAAACAGAAAACTTAAGAATGGAGGTAATACAACAATACCAAAATGAGAATATATTTTTAATACAGTTAGATGAAAAATATAAGGACTTATCGCAAAATGGTGTTATTTTGAATTATGATGGTCAAGTGTTTAGTTTTCCTATTTATACTACTACCTCAATTTATGAAGGACATTATATAATTTATTCTCAAGAAAAAGAAGAAGAGTTGGTTAATTATATTGGCAGAATTTATTCTATAAAAAAATTAACGGATAATTGGTATTATATTAAATGTTGAAAAGATACTAAAAATTTTAATAAAAAAGTTTTAATCATTCTATAAAATATTCATAAATATTTTGCAAAGAAACTTATGTAGGTTCCAAAGAAGAAAAAAACATCAAGAAAAAGAAATCCTGATGTTTTTTCTTTATATTTAAGATATAATGGCTTTAGGAAGTGCTTAAATGAAAAGAAAAAGAAATTATTATAATTTAATTGTTTATGCATCAAGACTATTTATAATAAGTGGATTTATTTTTTTAATGTTATTTTCATTAGGAAACATGGAAATTGTATCTTGCCTAAAGAAATATGAAATATTACTACTTATTATGTCTTTTGCTTGTGCTTTTATTTTGTTTATTCTTTTAGCTTTTTTGGATAAATATAAAAATAAAATTACTATTGATTTGGATTTTCCACAAAAACCTTTTGTTTATAGTGTTTTAGACTTACATGCATTAGAAACTTCAATATCGATACAATTAAATAAATTGAATTATGTACGAGATTCTTCTTCTTTTTCTGATTTTGATATTTATTATAATTATAAATATGTTTGGTGGTATTCTGGAAAAAAGCGTCAATTAAATACTTTTGTACAATTTGAATATGAAGAATTTACTAAAGAAATAAAAAAATATTTATTGTTACAAAGACAAGAAATCTTTTATAAATTACATAAAAAAGCGAAATTTTGTCA
This sequence comes from uncultured Bacilli bacterium, assembly GCA_944371545.1. GTDB lineage: Bacteria > Bacillota_I > Bacilli_A > RF39 > UBA660 > Ventrenecus. Next base: position 9,326 of record CALVXT010000039.1, read on the forward strand.
AACAATATTTTTGGTTAAAATTAAAAAAAATAATAAATATTTAGAAAAATACTTGAAAGAAGTAGTACCACAATTCTTAAGAAATTATTTTTTAATAGCTATACTTGTTGAAGAAGAAGGAAAAATATATATTCCTCATTGTGATATTTCTTTTTTAGAATATAGAGAAATGAGAAAAAGATTAGAAAAAATTTTATATGAACATATAAAACGTGTTAAGAAATAAAATTTTAATGCGTTTTCTTTGAATTTTAGGTATGAATTTGCTTTTAAAGTTAATTATGATTTGAAAATGCCTGAACCTGAGTCTCATCATGTATATTTTTCAGGCTTTCAAGATGTACCTGTGTTTACAGAACATAAGTATAAAGATGCTTTAAATAAAAAAACATTAAAACA
>CALVXT010000040.1 GCA_944371545.1 uncultured Bacilli bacterium
ATCTTTCCTGTTTCTTTAAATTTTTTCCAAGCTTCTTTCTTATCCATAATATTCACTCTCTTTCTATTACTATCATGGGAGCAAAAGAAACTTTTTATTCATTTTATTTTAAATTTAATTCATCAAAACCTAATTCTTTTAAAAAGCTTGTTTTTTCACGCCAATTTTTTAAAGTTTTGACATACAATTCTAAATATACTTTTTTTTGCAACATATTTTCTAAATCAGCACGAGCTTCCATACCAACTTGTTTAAGACGCGCGCCACCCTTACCAATAACAATTTTTTTAATAGATTCACGATCTACAATAATATCGACATTAATATAAACGATATCTTCTTTTTCTTCAAACCTAGTTGTATAACAAGTTAAACTATGAGGAACTTCTTCAACTGTTTTATGTAACAATTTTTCCCTGACAAGTTCACTTGCCATGAAAGATACAGAATTTGTAGTAATCATATCTGGATCAAAATACATTACTGTATCTGTTAAATATTTCTTTATGACTTCAATTAAATGATCAATATTGTCTTTTTTTAAAGCACTTACTGGAACAATTTCCGCAAAAGGAAAAATATCTTTATACGAAGCAATGGCACAAAAAATTTCTTCTTCAGTCATTTGATCAATTTTGTTTAAAATAAGAAAAACTGGACTATTTGTTTTCTTTAACGATTCTAAAATCATTTTATCGCCTGCTCCAAATCCGCCTTTAGCATCCACGACAAACAAAATCGCATCCACATCTTTCATAACAGAATAGCTTTCTTTATTTAAAATTTTACCAAGCTTACTCTGAGGTTTATGAATTCCAGGGGTATCTAAAAAGATAATTTGAGTATCTGGCTCATTATAAATTCCTTGAATAATATTTCTTGTTGTCTGAGCTTTATTTGAGGTAATGGCAATCTTATAATCTAAGATGCTATTTAAAAGGGTACTTTTTCCCACATTTGGCCGTCCAACAATACTTACAAAACCACTACGCATACAACCACTCCTTTTTTATAATAAATACGTTAAAAAGATATAAACAACGACAATAATCGCTAACACGGCTATGACAAATGATGCAGCCGAACCACAATCTTTAGCTTTTTTAGCTAACGGATGAAATTCCTTTGTTACCATATCAACAGTATGCTCGATAGCTGTATTCATAAGCTCCATGGCTAAAAGAAAAATAGCTAACATACTAATAATAATGATATGTTCTGCCGATACATCTAAAATGATACACATAACAAGTACAAATGCACAAGCAAGCAAAAGCAAATGCAAGCTTCTTTCTGTTTTTATGGAAGTAAATAATCCAGCTAAGGAATATTTACAACTTTTATAAAAATGGATAAATACATTATCCTTCTCGCGAAATTCTTTCTTCATCTAATATTTCCTCCTGAAGGCTAAACATTTTTTCTTCATCTTCCTTAGTCATATGATCGTACCCAAGTAAATGAAGTAATCCATGAACGGTTAAAAAAGAAAGTTCTCTTTTTTCACTATGACCATAAGATACAGCTTGCTCTTGCATTCGTGGAATAGAAATAAAAATATCTCCTAAGACACGAGTGCTTAAAGCGAACTCATCGGGACTATCTTCAAATGCAAAACTAATTACATCCGTAGGTCGATCTACATTACGATAAGTTTTATTCAGCTCCCATATTTTCTCATCACTAACAAAAGTTATGGAAAAAACAGAACCTACCGCTTGTTCTTTTTCTAAAGTTCTATCAATCACTTTATACAAATAGGAATAATCCTTTGTATAGCCAAACTCATTATTAATCTCGTAATTCACAAACTCCCCCACCTTTAAAACAAATGAATTCCCATAATACTTAAATAATAAACGAGGGCAACTGCACATAAAACAATGCAAAGTATATTATAGAATAACGTACTAGTAAAAATACTTGGTAAATGCTTTTTAATTGCAGAAAAAGCAATATAAAGTAAAAATCCAATGATTGCCCCGACAACATTTAATAAAATATCATCTACATCAAAACTACGACCAATATAATGCTGAACAAACTCGACCGTAAAACTTGTTATTAAAGTAACAAGAAAAATATGACTAACTTTTTTAGCTTTAATATACGTTGAAACAAAATAACCAAAAGGAATAAAAATCAAAATATTTCCAATAACATTCAAATAAAATCCTTGAGTACCTATCTCATATCGCATGATCTCCGTAAACGGAACCAAATTATATCCACTATTCACATTAAGTTCAGCTTTAGTTAAAAGCTCAAATAAAAGCAAAGCATAAATAACAAAAAGCATATTAAAAAATTCTTTATAAAAAACAAACTTTTCATTACTATTATGAATATACATTAACCGAATAGAGATAATTACTACTAAAAAGATAGTTAGCATTGGCCATACATCATGTAAAGCATTATTGATCATTTTCATTTCCATAGTCCACCACTTCTATTCTTCAGCTACAAATTCTTGTCTTTCTCCAATTTGTTCTAAAACTGAGACAAAAACTTCTACATTCATTGTACTATTATTTATCTCTTTTTTCAAAACTTTTTTTGCAATTATCTCTTCTTTTTCATCTAAAGTCAAAGAAATTTTTTCATCAACTTCTTTTAAAGCTTTATCCAAAGCAGTACTTTCATTCATCACAAGTTCTTTTACTGTGGTTTCATATTGTTTCACAAAGAAAAATTCTGTTCCAAATAAAGTAAACAAAGACGTTGCATCCTCTTCATAGTTTTCTAAACGACTTTTAAATAAAAAATCATTAAATCCATTATTTTTTGCTTTAATGTTCCATCTTACTTTACCAGTTTTTTCATGAGTTTCATAAGTAAGAGGAATACTTACACTTACCTCATACCAAACTTCAGCATAAACAGAACCAGTTGCACATACGGTTTTTCTCGTTTCTTCATCTTTTTTTATCGTCCCACTGATTAAAATATCTCCCTTTTTAACCGAGTCATTTCTTTTATAAGCAGCTTCTCCACTACTATAAACCATCTCTTTTACAATTCCATCTTTTGACGCGACAACATTACAAGCTTGAGGTTCATTTTTTTCTTCTTCAAGTTTTCTTTCCTCTACCCTTACAATATATTTCATTCCCTTAGTTTCAATTTCTAACCATTCCAAATCCTCAGGATACATATCTAAAATTTCCTGTTTAATTTTTTCAATTTCTTGATAATCTTTTTTCCAAGTATTCTTTTTAATTCCTTTCTCATTTAAAGCATTACTAACGATAAATCTTATATCTTGATTCGAATGAATAACTTCAACAGATAAAATAATATGAGAAATCACATACAAAAAAACAAGACCAATGGCCAAAGAAATAAGATATATATGATATTTCTTTCCCTTTTCTTTTAAAGCTTTCCAACCCAAATCTTGAACTTTCTTCACTTTAATAAACCAAATCTTTTGCAACTTCTTAAAATCTTTTTCCAAAATTTTTATTTTTAATCTATCTTTTTCTTCAACCACATCATATAGAAAAACTTGAATTTCTTGACATTTTAAAAAGAAACGTTCATTACTTGTCGTCTTTACTTCAACCCATATATATGAATCGGTCATAATTTCCTCATTTCTTTCAAACTTCCTTGTAATAAGATTTCTTTATTAGTTAGTTTTAAAATTCGAAAATTATTTCCTAAAATTTCTAAAGTGAATTTTTCTAAAACAAATACTGCTCGATTTTCTTGTAAAACATCAATTTTTTGAAATCCATATATATGAATATTTTCTTGCCATAAGTCAATATAATAGTCCTGATCTAATAAAAAGTTTTTTATGGTTTTATAAATATGCATACAACCACCTAAAAAAGTATATGCAAAGAAAAAGAAAAAAAGCCTATGCGGCTTTAGATATATCGTTATCTTTATGTTTTGAACGAGTCAACACAGGCAACGAAATTACATTATCGATTGTTTTTTCTTCTGGCATTTGTAATACTTCAATAGATTCTTTTTTTTCTTCGTGAATATTTAAAAGTTTTTTTACATCATATTTACTAGCTAAATAAACACGAATAATTCTTTGTTCTTCATAATTCAAATTATCCCAATTTTCTAAAAACGAATGATTTTTAATTGTCGTTTTGAAAATCGTTCGAACATTTTCATGTTTTAAATATTTTTCCAAATGATTACTTATATCTTTCAATATTCCCTCTTGCTTGGAAAAATTCTTAAATAATTCAGGCACAGAATAAGAAAGAAAAAAGGAATCCGTAACAATTGGAACTTGATGATCATTTTTCCATTTTCCTTTATATAGTACTTTAATTCCCAATGCAGAAACATCTGTTTCTTTCATAACAGAATCAAATTCATTTACTTTTTTCAAAATATCTTCTTTAGAATAATCAATAAAAACTTGATCAATATTTTCTAAACTCATTGGAATACAATAAGGTTCTTTATTCTTCTGATCAATACCCAGCGCATACTGTTTTTCCATAATACTCTTTCCCCCTAACGAGAAGATGTCATTGTATCATATTTTTTCAAGGTTGTCAAGTGCGGTAATTTGCATATGCATATGTGTTTACATAGCGTTTACACGTAAGCTTTAATTTTTAATATAAAACAAAAGACCTTATAAGGCCTTTTCAACTTCTACCAATGCTAAAGCTGCTTCTAACACTTTATCCATATCATAATATTTATAATTTCCTAGTCTTCCACCAAAAATCACTTTTTCTTCTTTTTTGGCTAATTCTTGATACTTAGTAAATAATGCATTATTTTTCTCATCATTCACGGGATAATAGGCTTCCATTTTCTTTTCCCAATTGCTTGGATATTCTCTAGTAATTACCGTACCAGGACAATCTTGAAATTCAAAATGCTTATGTTCTATAATTCTTGTATAAGGAGTTTCACGATCAGTATAATTTACCACTGCATTTCCTTGATAATTATCACAATCTGGTAGGTATTCGTTTTCAAATTTTAACGAACGATATTCTAAAGCTCCTAGGCTATAATCAAAATACTCATCAATCATTCCTGTATATAAAACTCTTTTTCCTAAAGCATCATATTTTTCTTTTTCTTTTAAATAATCTACGTTTAATTCGACATCGCAATTTTCTAACATACGATTTATAATCAAATTATAGCCACCTATTGGTATTCCTTGATAACGATCATTAAAGTAATTGTTATTAAAAGTGAATCGTACTGGTAAACGCTTGATAATGAAGCTTGGTAATTCTTTACAGTCCTTGCCCCATTGTTTTTCTGTATATCCTTTTACTAATTTTTCATAAATATCTCTTCCAACTAAAGATATTGCTTGCTCTTCTAAATTTTCTGGTTCTTTTCCTTTTAATTCACTTTTCTGGCCTTCAATCTTTCTTTTGGCATCTGTTGGAGTAATTACATCATCCCATAGTTTTGTAAAAGTATTCATATTAAATGGCATATTATATAACTCATCATGATAATTGGCAATTGGAGAGTTTATGTAGTTGTTAAATTCACAAAAAGAATTTACATATTCCCAGATTTTTTTATTTGATGTATGGAAAATATGAGCACCATATTTATGAACGTGGATTCCATGGACATCCTCACAATACACATTTCCTCCAATATGGTTTCGTCGATCTATTACTAAACATTTCTTTCCTAATTTTGTCATTTCATAAGCAAAACATGAGCCAAATAAACCTGCTCCAACTATAACATAATCGTATTTCATATCTAACCTCTTTCCATTTAAAGAATACTATAGAATTTTTAAAAAAGCAACCAAAAGAAAAACGAGTTTTTAAACCTCGTTTTACACTCCTAATGTGATTTCTAACGTCATGGTATTTGTATCAATTACCGTATCTTTAGCAATGTTTGTGCTAATTACTTTGCCATAGCCTGTTAATGTATATTTTAAATTAATTAAATTACAGAAACGAATAATTTCATTAGTACTCCATCCGGTAACATCTGGCATCGTAATTGTAGAATCATCCGTTAGTAAAAAGACTTTTGATCCTGAAATAACTTTTGACCCAGATAATGGATACTGATTGATGATATATTTACCATTTCCTAAGACAATTGGAGTAAGGCCTATTTTTTTCAAATCTTCTTTAACTGTTGTAGTTTCTTTAGATAAATATTGAGTTATATATATTATTTTAGATGCATCTACATCATTTTGCTCGGTAGTCACGTTTACGATATTCGCAATTTCTTTTATTGTATTGGATACAATATTATAAAGATCGGCACTTGGCCCGACAAATCGTTTCGTTGCAAAATAAAATACATATCTTGGCTCTTCATATGGAAATATTCCTAAAAATGATTTGATATAGTCATATTCTCCTGTCAAATATCCACCTGTATCTGAAGCAATTTGAGCAGTTCCTGTTTTTCCAGCTATTGTTACGTTATCTGGAGCATATCCTTTATTATAGCTAAAACTGTTATACACTACGTTATAAAGTAATTGTTTCATTTTGGCAATCGATTCGCTGCTTGCGATTCTTTCTACTTCAGTTCTTTCTGATTGCATAGTCACGTTGCCATTACTATCAACAATTTTATCTACTATATAAGGCTTTATCATTACCCCATCATTTACAATGGCACTCATTGCTTGAAGCATTTGAATCGGTGTCACTAAAATACCTTGACCAAACGATGCGTTTGCTAGTTCTGATTCGTATGTTATATCCACCATACCCTCTGCTTCTCCTGGAAGTGTGATTTCTGTTTCTTCGCCAAACCCACAAAGATTGTAATAATCGTTTAATTTTGCTGAGCCAAGTTTTAAAGCCAAGTTCGTTGCAGCAACATTCGAAGAGTATGCAAATCCAGTATCATAATTAATTGTGCCCCATCCAACATTATTAAAGTCTTTAATTACTGTACCTCCATCATTTAAGGTAACAGTTCCTGATTGATATGTATCTTCTCCATTATAGATGCCGTTTTCCATTGCAGCCAACCAAGAAAAAATTTTCATAGTACTTCCTGGTTCATATTGATATCCAACTAAGGGATTTAAGTAATTATCCAGACCTTCCAAAGTATTTGGATTGAAGTTAGGATTTGAAGCACTTCCTATAATTGCTCCTGTTTTCGCATCCATCACAGTAAAGAAAGCCCAATCCAAAGTTTTATCTTTAGAGAAACTTGCGATTGCATTTTCTAAAATATTTTGAATATCGCTATCTAAAGTCAAATATATATCTGAGCCAGATACTGCATCTTCTCTTATTTCTTCACTTGTTGCCATTTTGTAGCCGTAGGCATCCTGCTGATATTCAACATAACCATTTTGTCCTTTTAATTCATCATTAAAATAGGATTCTATTCCCATTTCACCAACGATTTCGCCATCATCGTTACTTCTAGCATATCCTAAAATGTATGATGCCCATGAAGAATTGATATATTGACGTTTTTTTGCTAAGGTTTCAAATTCAATGCCAGGTAAATCAAGCGCTAGTATGGCTTGACGTTCATCTTCTGTAATTCTTCCCCAGTTACCTAATTCTACTTGATATAAATCTTGATTGAGATATCCTTTTAAAGTTTCTGTACAACTTGATTTTGATTCTTCAGAACTTGCTAGCACTTCACATAGTTTTGTTGCCGTCATGTCTTTATCTACTACATGCTGTGGATTATCTGGATCTGTTGTTCGCGAAGAAGATAAAATCGCAATAATTTTATATGAGTTCGCGTTTTTTGCTAACGGTTTTCCATTCACATCGTAAATTACACCACGATCAGCATATAGAGTTTCTTTGGTTGTATTCCTATTATTAGCAAACTCTGTCAAATTAATGCCGTCAACGTTGTCACTTAATACTACATAACATAATTTAGCTATAATCACACAGAAAAAAAGACCAACAACTAGCATTGTCAGCTTTACATTTAAATGAATTTTGCTATTGCGGCGACTTTTCTTCATGGACACTCCTTATATTTATTCACTAACATTTTTTATGTTATCATTATTATACGTCAAACCTTTATCAGAAGCAACCTCTTGAATTTTATCAAGAGAAGCGAGTTCATCCACTTGCATGCTTAAAGACTCATTTATGCCTTCTTGAGTTTCAATTTTTGATTTCATTTGTTCTAATGAAATATTTGTTTCAGATAAAACTGCTTTAGTAAAAACTGTACTTATAGGAAAAGCAATTAAAGCGAGAACAATTAATACATACATAAATTTTTCTCCTTTTAACATTGTCACTTTTTTATTACGAGTCTTACGCATACAATCAGATCCTTTCTACAATTCTAAGTTTTGCACTAGCGCTTCTTGTATTTTCTTTTAATTCTTCTTCGCTAGGTAAAATCGGCTTTTTATTTATAAGTTTGATAAGCGGTTGATATTCTAAAGGAATATCGGGTAATCCTTTAACCATCTTATCTACTTCACTATATTTTTTAAAAATTTGTTTCACAATTCGATCTTCTAAAGAATGGAAAGTGATTACTACTAACCGTCCCTTTGGTTTTAATAAAGATATCGCATCAGGTAGGACTTTTTCTAAATCTGTGAGTTCTTCATTCACTTCAATTCGTATAGCTTGAAAGATATTCCGCTCTGGATGAGTTTTATAATAATATTTTGCTCCTACTGCTGTGCATATAATATCACATAATTCCTTAGTTGTTTTAATTTGCTTATTTTTTCTTACTTCAACTATTTTTTTAGCAATTAAAGCACTTTGTTTTTCTTCACCATATTGATAGAAAATGTTTTTAAGCTTTTCATACGAATATTCATTTACAATATTTTGAGCAGTTATATGAGAACTCCTATCCATTCGCATATCAAGAGTCTCATCTCGCATAAAAGAAAAACCACGATTCTCATCAAGTTGCGGAGAAGATACTCCTAAATCAAAGAGAATACCGTCCACTTTATCAATTTCTAACTCTTGCAATTTTTCTTTCATATGAACAAAGTCACTATGAATAAGCGTATAAGAATTGCCGAGTTTTTGTAATACTTCATCTGAATATTTTAAAGCTTCTTCGTCACGATCGAAGGCGAATAGTTTTCCCCTTTTTATTCTTTTTAAAATCTCCGATGCGTCACCAGCATATCCTAAAGTTGCATCCACATATATTCCATCTTCTTTAATTTGTAAGCCATCAATTGCTTCTCTTTTTAATACTGAATAATGTTTCATTTATGAGACACTCCCAAACAAATTCTCAGCAATATCGCTTAATTTTTCTTCGTTGTCATTCAAAAATTCGTTCCAAGCCTGTTCATCCCAAATCTCGATTCGATCATTCGCGCCGATTATCACACACTCTTTTGTTAAACCGGCGTGACTGATCAATGGGGAGGCTAAGCAAGTTCTTCCTTGACGGTCCAACTCGCATTCAGTGGCACCTGAGAAAAAGCTACGGATGAAAGTACGAGCGTCTTTTTTGGTAAAAGGTAGAGTATTTAATTGATTAACTAGTTTATCCCAGTCTTTTTTTGCATATACATAAAGGCATTTTTCAATTCCTTTAGTGACAATAAAATTATTCTCTAAAAGCTCGCGAAATTTTGTTGGAATTACAATTCGGCCTTTTTCATCAATATTATGATGATATTCACCCATGAACATAAG
>CALVXT010000041.1 GCA_944371545.1 uncultured Bacilli bacterium
ATTGGACATATCTTATTCCCTTTTTTGTACACGCTTATTTTCCCTTTTTTGTGCATTTTTATATTGACATTAACAGTATAATAATCAGTCCTTTTTACTTCATGTTTACGTTTAAAACCACCAACGTCTCGAACATAATTACTTTGTAAATTATAATACAAATAACAATAGTCAAAAAATTCACAAAAAACATAATAAATTTTTGAATTATACTTATTACTATAATTAAAACCAGAAATAATATCTTTCCATTTTAAAATATCTTTTTCAGTAATAGAGTAAATATCTTTACTTTCAAAATAAGGCAAAACTTTATTTTTAAAGTCGTGTGTTAAATTATTAAAACTTTGTTTTTTATGCCGTTTCTTAGCATAGATTCTAAATTCTTCGTAAGCTTTCTCAAAGCTCATATTTTTCACTCCTTATCCAATATAATCACTTCCTTTATAATTAAAGTATAAGTGATTATTTTAATTTTTACAATAATTATTTTCTTACTATATATTGATTAGGTCTATCAGTAGATACCAAATCATATTTATCAATTAAAGTTAAAAGATACATATTTGCAGAAGAACGAGACTCAAAAGACAATGAAATATGATTAATACCAGTACTATAGATATCCTTTAATCGAATAGTAATAGTCTTAGAAATAATATCAACATAAATTATTTCATTCTTTTCAATATCCATAATTACACCCCCCAAACATTCAAAAGAATGTATATAGTATACATCTAAAAAAATGTATTGTCAAGTGTTAATTTTTGTAATATAATAAAAATCACAAAGGAAGTGAAAAAAATGAATAGATTAAAAGAAGTAAGAGAAAAAAAAGAACTATGGCAAAAAGACATAGCAGATTTACTAAATATAACACAACAACAATACTCGTTATACGAAACAGAAAAAAGAATAATACCTTTACCAATTATAAAAAAATTAGCAAATTACTACAATACAAGTATAGATTACTTAGCAGGATTAACAGACGAAGAAAAACCATATCCAAGAAAGGAAACAAAAAATGAAATATAATGAAAATTTTGTAAAAGCTGTAGCAATAACGGTAATAATAGTACAGATAATTATTTTAATACCTATACTAAAAAATCATTTTGAAAATTATATAAATGATATAGTAGATAAAAGAATAGAAGAAAAAGCAATAGAAATAATAAATGCAATGAAATAGAAAAAGAAGAAAATTAATTCTTCTTTTTAATTACAATAAAAGGGAAAGGGTGGACTCGAACCACCAACAACGCTACCATTCGCGTTTATGGACCATGGACCAAGCTTATCCAGTTTAGCTACTTTCCCATAATAGAAGACAACTAGTCTTCTGTTTTTTGAGCCATAAGAATATAACCACATTTCAAGCCATATTCACGAATAATTTTATATTTTTTCAAACAATAAAGAAAATTTATGAATGAAAATAACATAAGTAAAAAACATAATACAACTTTCATAAATTATTCTCCCCAAAAATCACTACCAATATGATACCTTACACTTGATACTTTTGCATTGTGTGAGTCAACTAACTTAGTAAAATACCATGAGTTACGTCTAAATGCATCCCACATATTTATTTTACGAGCATAAGCGCCAATAACAGGCCACTCTATATACTCACCCGGAGAATAGTTTAAAATAAATTTTTCTATAGTTTCTACTTTATCAGCTTCTGGCACATTCTCAGTAACTAATTTTAGGAATCGCTGTTTTAATTTATCGGAATTTCCCTTTACATCCTCGGGATTATATTGAAATTTGTCATCGTAACCAAAATGAACTAAATACTTCAAACAACCATTCATACTCTTTTTTACTGGCTCAATCATGTTTTCTTTGACTTCTATTCGTTTGGACAAGGCAGAAATAGTACAAGCGTCTTTACGTCGTAAAACATAATGATAATGTGGCTTTTTATCGTTTCCCTCATCGTCTATATCCTTATCGTGTCTTATATAAATTGTTTCTCCCTCTTGAGATAAATAAAATGCTTGCTTATCATAATCAGGGTCATCCTCATAAATGACGATTGTAAAATTTCTAAATCGTTTATTATTCATATTAAAAACATCCTCTCATTTTCTAAATTACACTAAAAATAGTAAAACTCACTAATTGCACAGAATACACAAAAATTACATACTATGACGTAGCCCGTGTAATTTTTGTCTTAAAAACGACAAATTTTAGTAAACAAAATGCATATAAAACGTAAATTAAATAGATTGAATAAAGGCTAATAATGAATTATAACAATCAATTGTTACTTCGATTTGATAATCGTCAGTAAAATAGATTCTTACAAAATCTCCAAGAATGTCAAAATAAATAATATGATTAACATTAATCAATAAAGGATAAAAATAATCTTCCTTATCGTAATAATCATTTTCATTAATCATAAAAAATTTCATAATAAAACTCCTTTCTAGTTTTTTTGTTTTAACAAAATACCTTTTATGTAGGGAAACCTATGGTTTCCCTCAAAACCTTTCCTATTACTTATTTATCGCTGGAAATTCTATAGCACATATGTAATGATATTTTTATAGTTTTTCTATAGTACATATCTCGAGAAATGAGGGAGAATTTTTCTTACGAAAAATTCATGATAAGGAAAAAGCCCCCCTCACGCCTTGATAAACATACCATAGAACGTTTTTTGTTTATAATGTATATGATTATACTACAGTTCAATTAAAGAGACGCTGCGGCTCTGCCTTGCTGTAATTTCCAGCTATTTATTAATCTAGTTTAATCAAAGGTATTTTGTTAAGCGCCCAAATGACAAAGTGGTAAACATGTTCAAAGTTTAAGACTAAAACCAAAAGTGGCGCTAGAGTCTTAATCGTATCTATATCAACAAAAAAACCTAATAAACCAAGATTATCAAAAATTAAATCCACAAAATTATTTAAATCAGCTAACAAAGTGATTTCAAATTGAGGAATATCAGGAATTACCAAAAAAATTAAAAATATTAAAGCATATACAACTTCCATTAAAACATCCATTATCATTAAAGCCGTCTCCTCCTAGTTATTCGTCTATTACTTACAAAACTTGATGTATGTAAATTGCCATGGTCGTCAGTAGTAGCATTATCGGCAATTATCTCGGTATCATAAGCAACTACAGAACCGCCAAAAACTTCATTATACTTATTCCAACACGTATTCATAAACATCAAAAGCAAAATTGCATTTACAACCATTATATAAATATCGTGAGCATTTTTAATCGTTGGATTTTCTAACAAAGTTGCTAAATCATATGAACCAGCATTGATAATATTTTGATTAAAATTAGGAACAGCAATATTGCCCCATGAAATTACATACGAACCAGTATCTTCAAGAGCAACGAATCGCTCTAAAAAATTTAACGTCCAAGTAAATGGATAAGCTAAAAATCCCATTTGATTATCAATTAAAGTATTCATTCTAGACAACCATGACTCTAAAGACTCTTGACTCGGTAAAAAAATACGTGCAGTCGCTTTCAAAAAATCCATAAACCAAATGTTAAATTTCATTTGAAACTGCTCAAAAGCACCAGAGAAAAAGCCAGTTAGATTATCCCAAAAGTTCGTAAAAAAACTAGTTATATTTTCCCAAAACCCTTTTTCTTCTTCGTATGGCGTTAATACATTAATATATTTACTTACCGTAGTCGATAAATTACCATTAGCGTCTTCTACTTTCATATAAATATAATGAACTCCAAAACCAACATTTACAAAAGTATAATTAGGATTAGTAGTGGTATACCATTGACCATCATCTAAGCGATAATAATATTTTGAAATAGAACCATCAACAGCAGTACTAGAAGAAGCCTCAACAAAAATAGAGGCATTTTCTTCCGTTGTACCTGTTTGTCTTAAAATGAAACTTGCAGTAGGCAAAGGACTATCGGTTATAGTAAATGTCGTTTGAGTCATAGAACCTTGCGAACCGTCACTATAAACTGCATTTACATAAACCGTATAAGTACCATTTGATAAATTATTATATGTATACGTATTTGATGTAGAATAGTTTTCTTGAGCGTCAACAGTAGGTAAATAGTAATAATACCCAACTACATCACTACTAGAACCATTTACCGTAACAGTAGCAGTACTACCGTTAACAGAGCTAGAAAGCGTTAAAAACGGGTGGTCTAAGCATTCATAAGTAATATTTTTTTGAACTGACAACGTATAATTAACAATGGTATACTTTCCAGAGTCCGTGGATAGTTCTTTAAAAGGTTCACTATAAGTATGGAAATGAAGATAATTGTAATTTTGATTAATATATGGACACGTAACTGTAATATTACTATTAGTATCAGCAATGGCAGTACACTTATATGACTCGTCATGTTCATTGTCATTAGTTATCCAAAATTCCGCATTTTCCCAGTAATTATAGGCATTAAAATTAGGGTCGATTCTTCCACCTTGTGTATCTAAAATAAAAGCTTTTAATCGAAAAGTAATCGTTGCTTGATTATCTCCACAAGTAAAAGTATTGTTATCTAAATAAAATCGAACATTAAAACGATTAGGAGCTACATAATAATCGTCAACCGAATTAGTCATAACACCAAACTTATCATTATAAAATGACGGACTAATAACATCAGCTAAATCAGAACCAACCGTGTCATAATAATCTAAAAAACGCCAATTCGTAAACTGATTTTCAGTTTCATTATTATTAATATAATAAAATTTAACATAATCAATTTCTCCATTTAAAGCATTAGCAGTTACAGAACCTATAAAAAATACACCAATTAACAAAAGAAAGAAAAGGATTTTTTTCATTTTTATCGTCTCCTTTTAAAAATTAAAACAAAAAATACTAAAATAATCGCACATGTAACTAATAGAAAATATGGCTGATAATCAATAGACTCACCAGAAGACTCCTGATGTGGCAAGACTTCATAGCCTAACATTTCAAAAAAATTGGTTTTATAAATATTAGAAGTGGGATTACAAGTAGTTAGTGATTGACTTCTATCATTAGTTGTATAAAGACCAGTAGTCTCATTTTTAGTTAATTTAAAAGAAAAATCAACTTTAGAAAAAGTAATTCTATCAAAACTTAATGAATAATGCTGATAGCCCTTTGACATATCAAATTCTTTTTTCAAACAAACTTGATAAGCTGAACCAGTCCAATAAATCAAATAATAGCTATAATAATCGCCATTATCTGAATATTCATAAGCGTCAAAATATTCCAAATTCATATAATTTTCAACATAATATACTACATAATCAGGAACAATATAATTACTATCCATAAAATCAATCTAGTCGAATACGACGACGACCACCAACAAAATCTAAAAACATATTCATAATACGAGAACAAATCTCGAACAATACATAAATAGGCGCCATGAACATCATTAAATTAGCTAATAAATCAATGATTACTTGATAGTTCACTTCCATATATATCGACTTCCTTTCTACTCACTTTTATATTTTTATTTTCAATAACCTTATAGGTATCATAACGATTAAATGAAGATGGATTCTTAAAATAACGATAAACCTTTTTCACGTCTCCTACAACACTGGTACCGGTACTTTCTTGAGAATTAATACTATTTCTATCAATTAATGAATTTTTTTGCATAAATCCAAAGAATTTTTTTTCACAGAATATGACAACGTCGAATTGTTCGCGCAATGGCTTTGCCATTCGCCCGAACACTTGCGACGTACAGACAATATGTTTACGTTGCTTGCGTTGTTGAGAAATTTGAGCCATTACAGAAATATCAATATTTTTACTTCCAAGAGAATTAAAATACAACTGTATTTCGTCAATCAAGAAAATCACGCCATATTGTCCATTACTATATTTTTTTAAGTCGTCAGCTCCCTCAAAAAGAAAGACTCTTTCGTTATCAAAAGGATAATCAGTTAGCTCAATATTAGTAACAATCTTACATCTCGGATAAATTTTGGCTAGATTATAAACATAATTAACGGCACTTAATGTCTTTCCAGAACCTTGTGGTCCACAAAAAACTATTAATCCATCAGGACGAAAGTAATATGGATTTTTTTTGTGAAAATCTCTAGAAAACTTTATTTGCTTAAAAATATTGGAAATATGACTTTCTTCTTTTAAAGCAAAATTACTGGCTGCCATTTTTTTTCAATCCTTTAATAAAACTAAAAGCTTTACCAATAACAACGTTTAACCCTTTAAAAACTAAATAAAAAATTACTAACGCAAATAATTGTTCAGCCATTTAAATCCCTCTTTTCTTCCATTTTTTCCCTTAATTGCTTTAATAACTGTTTTCTGACTCCCTTAGGATAACTATTAAATTCTTTCAACAAAATATATAAATTATTTAAATCTTGATAACTTAACTTATCTAATTCATTAATTTTCATTTTTAAACTCCCTCTAAAAAAATAAAGGGGTAACCTAACACGGAACCCCCTTAAGCTAGATTATAATAACTACTATAATCTAATACGACCAGCAGCAACTGCTGACGTGAACGCACGAATACATTTTCTTACACCTAACCACATTAGGAAAAATCCCATTCCTACACCAACTACAGACGCTAAAACGGTTAAAACCTCTGCAGTGGTAATAGAACCAGTTAAGGCTTCAATGAACGCGCTGAAATCAACTACATTTGTTGGTTCCATAAAAACGTTACCCCCTTTTTATTCCTGTAATTGTTTTGTCAGATAAGAAGTGACTTATCGTGAATAAAGAGGATCTTTATGAAAATCCCGTGAATTACGAGAGTCCTGGCACAACCACAGAAAAGCCAGAAACTCTAATTTTATTGTTTAGGTATTAACAAAAATTCTAAAATGCGAATCTCTGCAAAATTGGCATGGACTTCGACCTTTTTATCTTGAATTGTTAAAACCAAAACTTTATATGGATTTCCAGACTTGGAAATCTTTTCAACTAATTCAGCTTTTACTTGCATGTTTATACACTCCTTTCATTCACAAGAAAAGAGTAGCACACAAAAAAAGGTCTCTCGACCTTTTCACAATAAAATCTATAAATTTTAACTTTCTTATTTTCAAATAAAGAAATAATATAATCTAATTTAGTATTCTTAAACTTATAATTAATATCTTTTATTCTTAAATTCAAAAAATCAGACAATTCAAGTTTATTATCACAATAAGCGATTATATTATCATTTAAATCGTATACGATATAATATTCCAAAAACAATCCTTTCTAGATTATTTTATATGGGCTCCAATCCTACATTGAGCGCCATTATGAGTAAAAACCCTCGTGAAAACGAGGTTTTTTTATGTCTTAATTTTTTTTACACACAAAACAGTTCATTTCATACCACTTTCAATTTGAAACAAAAAAAGAATGTTATGATTGTAACTGCTGACTAAAGTTAGCTAGATACTTTTTAAGAATTTTGGAGTGGTAGTTATGGTAGTAGAAAGTTTATATGGAATATTTAGTAGTACTTATTATTTTAATCATTCTTATTAAAGACCAAAAAGAATAAGGAAAACATCGAAAAGTATCTAAAAGCCCAAACAAGAGAAAAAAAGAATCATACCTTATTTAAGGTGAGACATATGCTTATAATAAGTGCAATCATTACAAGTATGGATTCTTTTTTAATTGGGTTTTCTCTAAAAAAAGACGACTATATTCCAAATTATTTAAAAATTTGGTTTATTTCCTATATTATACTAAGTATTTTATTAATTTTATTTTCTCTTTTTAGAATAAACATATATCATCCATTTATCAAATTTACGATTTTTACTCTTTTAGGAATTTTCTGTTTAAAAAAACAAGACGAAACAATTTCAAAAGATATAACTGAAAAACGTCTTTTTATGCTCTTACTTGCAAACTCTATTGATGGATTTATCATTGCCGCGACTTTTCTAGAAAAATATTCTTTACTAGTAATTTGTTTACTATTCTCTAGTATCAGTACATTATTTTTATATTTAGGTTACAAATTAGAGTACCAAAAAAAGAACGCTTATATAAGTGCCTTAATTTATTTTTTACTAGCCTTCTGGAGTTTGTTTTAAAAATTCTAAATAATCATCCAATACTTTTAAAAGTTCTTCTTCACTTTTAACTTCACAAATCAATCTCTTCATTTCTTTGCTTTTTGGCATTCCTTTTAAATAAAATAAAATATTAGAACGAATTTCAAGTAAAGCAGTTTTTAAAGATTTATCTTTCTTTAATAAAGAAAAATGTTCTTTCATCATCAAAATTTTTTCTTCATGAGAAACAGGTAAAGGCAACGAACCATCCTGTAAATAATTTACACAATCACGAATAAGCCATGGATTTCCTAATACTCCTCGCCCAATCATAACCGCATCACAACCCGTTTCATCAAGCATACGTTTAGCGTCAAAACAACTTTTTATATCACCATTTCCAATTACCGGAATAGAAACTGCTTCTTTCACCTTTTTTATCCACGACCAATCAGCCAGACCAGAATACCCTTGTTTTCTAGTTCTTGCATGAATTGCAATAGCTTTAGCGCCTGCCCTTTCACATGTTTTAGCAATTTCTACACAGTTTTTTGAATTTTCATCCCATCCAATCCGAATTTTTACAGTAACAGGAACAGAAACAGCTTCTACAACATGAGAAACAATTTCAAAAACTTTTTCTGGATTTTTCAATAAAGCACTTCCAGCCTGAGCAGATAAAGCCACTTTAGGAACAGGACAGCCCATGTTAATATCAATGATATCTGGCTGCATTACTTCTTCCACAATTTTAGCAGCCTTAACAAAAGTATCCACATCACTCCCAAAAATTTGCTGAGCAATAGGTCTTTCTTCATCACTCATTTTAAGAAGACGTAAAGTCTTGTCATTCTGATATGTTAAAGCCTTGTCACTAACCATTTCAGCATAAATAAGACCTGCTCCCATTCTTTTAATAATTTTTCGAAAACTGGTATTTGAATAACCAGCCATAGGAGCTAACACAACAGGATTTTTGATTACAACATCACCAATTTTAAAACTCATAGTCCACCTACTTCAAAAAGTATTATACGATAATAGGTATGAAAGTTCAACTTTCGAACATATTAATTTTGGGAGGAAATTTATGAAAAATAATAATTGTCAAGATTGTCAAGAAAAAAGTGTAGAAGGACGTGCTTATATTGATTCAGAAACAGGAATCTTATGTGTTGATTTAACAAGCACAGAATGTCCTGAGGGAAAAGACGTTTTAGTTCCTTATGTTTGTACAACTTGCGGAGAAACAACTTGGAAAACAAAATCAGCTACAGAAGAAAAAGAATAATTTTTCTTTTTTTTTATGAAATTCTTCAAAAATAAAAAGGAAAGACTCATTTTAGTACACAAAAAACAAGTCAAAAAAGGTCAATTTTATCTACCTTTTTACCATTTGACTTTTCCAAAAATTTTTAGTAGTATACAAACTAATATTTTTTGTATGAATTATCTTTAAGTTGAAAATAATACAAAAAATGTTATAATTATTATAGAAAGAATTTTGTTTGTCTTTCTATATGTTGTATGTATTATGTTTTTTGTCGCATAATATATTTTAG
>CALVXT010000042.1 GCA_944371545.1 uncultured Bacilli bacterium
TTAAAAGACGATTTAAAGCTATTGTTGAAACAGAATTGGATGCAATTGAGCAAATTGATGAAGATTATTAAAGTTGTAGTTCATACAACTTTTTTCTTTAAGTGGGGGAGAGTGTTTATGAAATTAATTGAAATCACTACATGGAGTGAATTTCATAAGAAGTTAAAAGATATAAAAGGGAATGAGTATGTTTATGTGAAAATTTTGTGTCAAGAAAGGAAAGGAAAAATTGAGGCTGTGGATTTGCAAAAATTTAAAGGAACATTAGAAATTAATTTTCCAAATGAAAATAAAGCATATTTGCTTGAAGTAAGTCATCCTGTTGATTCTTCAATTCGAGAGTTTTTTTACAACGGAAATAAAGCTAGTGTAACGATGAATTATCATGGTATTTTAAAACTTGTTTATCGCGCTATTCCTAAAAAAACTATTGCTATATCCAATGTAGAGCAATTACAAAAAAAAGTGAATAAACCGGATAAAAATCGTTCTTTAGTTTTGACTAATGATCTTCTTTTTGCAAATATGCCATGTAAAATGCAAGAAAAAATTGATGCTGCAGGATTTAAAGTTTTTATGCCTAAAAGGGATATAGCGTTATCTTCCTATTTTATAAATGCTCAATTTGTTTTTTATGATTCCTATTTAGAAGTAAAGAAAGTAGAAGATTTGTATACATTAGAGAATTTTTCTCATGAGGATGTAGTGGTTGCTTTACATAATGATTTAAAAAATTTTATTATGCGACCTCTAGATTTATCTGAATATTATGGAAATTTGTATATTTTTGGAAATCGTTTTTCTATAAATAATGGTAGAATCTTGGTTTCTTCCTCTTCTGGGGGATTAATAGGAGAGCTTCATCCTTATGCAAATTTATATATAGAAAATTTAGGATTTGAAAAACTTGTTTTTCGTGGCAATAATCCTACTTATTGTGGAACCGTGTTGGGAATGAGAACAAAATCTGGTTATCAGAGTTCTGAAGGACATATTGTTCTTAAGAATTGTTGGGTAAAAAATGTTTTAATGCCAGAGTCTTATCTTCATACTGATGTTTTTGTAGGAGATACTTCTATTGATTATGATTTGGTGGATGTTTGTTCTTTTCAAGTGTTTGCAAATAAAAGAGAAATTTATCCAATGAAAAATGAAGTTTTTGAATTGAAACGAAAAAATAAGAATGTTTAAGCAGCATTCTTATTTTTAATAAATTCTTTTAATATTTTTGTTAAAGCTCTTTTTTCTATTCTTGATACATAACTTCTTGAAATATGCATTTCGTTTGCAATATCTTTTTGAGTTTGTTCTTTACGATTCATTAATCCGTATCGTTTGGCAATGATTTCTTTTTCTCTTCGAGTAAGTAATTTTAGATAATCGTTTACTAATAGCATATCATCTTTTAATTGTAAGGAATTTGCAAAATCTTCAGTATTGTCTTTAATTACTTCCATTAAGCTTATTTCATTTCCGTCCTTATCATGACCTATAGAATCGTTTAAACTGATATTTTTGATGTTTTCGCCTTTAATACTTCGAAAGTACATTAGAATTTCATTTTGAATACATTTTGCTATATATGTAGTAAGTTTAATATTTTTATCTTTATTATAAGAATCAACGCCTTTAATGAGGCCAATTGTTCCTATGCTTATTAAATCATCTGTATTTTCGCCATTGGTTTCAAATTTTTTGACAATATGCGCTACAAGTCGTAAGTTGTGTTCGATGAGTTTATTTCGGGAAACTTCATCTCCTTGTTCCATTTTTTCTAAACATTCTTTTTCCTCAGTTTCAGATAAAGGTTCAGGAAAAACATTATTTGAATAACTTCCTGTAAAAAACATCATTTGTTCTAGTAAGGATAATAAAAACATAAATCACTTCCTTAGTGTATTTTATGATTTTTACCTGATTTTATTAATGAGTTTCTTCCTTTTTTTTGGTGAGCTTTTCTTTAATTTGCTAACAGAACATGATATACTTATAAGGAAAAGAGGTTGTAGGTAATGGAAGTGTTTAGACCAGATATTTATCAAAAAAGTATTTATGATATTGATTATATAAAATTAAAGAATATGGGAATTCGTTGTCTTTTGTTTGATTTGGATAATACTCTTGCTCCAATCGATAAAGATGTTCCTGATAAAAAACTTTTAGACTTTTTTTTATACATTGAAGAATTGGGATTAAAACCCATTATTTTATCGAATTCTTCTAAGAAAAGAGTAGAGCCATTTAAAGAAAAATGTAATGTTGATAGTTCTTTTCATAGTAGAAAACCTTTCTCAAAAAAATATAAAAAAATATTAGATATATATCATTTTCATGATACTGAAGTAGCGTGTATTGGAGATCAACTTTTGACTGATATTTATGGCGCTAATCGGTTGGGATTTACAAGTATTTTGGTTAATCCAATTAGTAAAAAAGATAAAGTTGGGACAAAAATCAATCGCTTTTTTGAAAAAAGAATTTATGCATCTTTAAAAAGAAGAGGTTTATTAGAACGGGGGGTATACTATGAGTAAGAAATGCTTAGGATGTGGAATCTCTTTGCAAACAACTGATTCTTCTAAATTAGGTTTTACAAAATCTTTGGATATGGATTATTGTATGCGTTGTTTCAGACTAAAAAATTATCATGAAAACAGTAAACTTTCTTTTGAAGTAGATAATTCTAAAATTTTAGAAAAAGTAAATTCAGGTCAAGGTAAAGTTTTTTTCTTTATCGATATTTTGAATATTTATCAAGAAAATATCCAATTATTTTTAAAAGTAAAGTTACCTAAAATTTTAGTTATTAGTAAAATCGATGTTTTACCTAAGAATATTTTTTTAAAAGTTGTTGAAAATTATTTAAGAAATCATTTTCGTATTCAAGAAGAAATTCTTTTTGTGCAAAGGAAAAGGAATAGTGCAAAAAAAATCTATGAGCATATAGAAAAAGATGCTTCTTCTAATTTCTATTTTTTGGGACTTACCAATGCTGGTAAAAGTAGCCTATTAAATCTTTTGTTAGAAGAACTTGTGGAAAATTCTAAACCGATAACTGTAAGTGAAATTCCTAATACAACATTGGATTTTATTCAAATTTCTTTGCCTAATAAGAAAAAGATTCAAGATTCAGTTGGTTTTACTTATGATTATTGTTTTAAAGATTTTGAAATGTTACAAAAAATTTTAGTTAAAAAAGAAATCCGACCTAAAAATTTTTATTTAAAAAAAGAGACAATTTTATCTTTAGAAAATCAGATTTTTCTTAAACTTGATGATGTAAATAGTATTACTTGGTTTGGAAGTGAAAATTTGTTAATTAAAAAGATTTATAAAGAAAAAAATGAAGAATATCTTTCTTTTTCGGTTCCTGCGAAAACCAATATTTATTTAAAAGGAGTAGGATTCTTTTATGTAAAAAATGCAGCTGTTGTTCAAATTGCTGGATTAAAAGAAGAAAATATTGCCATTGAACCATCTTTTTTAGGAGGAAATTTTTATGGGTAAAATCAGAGTAATGGACGAAACTCTAGCTAATAAGATTGCAGCTGGAGAAGTAGTAGAAAAATGTAGTAGTGTCGTTAAAGAATTATGTGAAAATAGCATTGATGCTGGAGCTAAAAATATTTTGATTCAACTTGAAGAAGGTGGAAAGAAAAAAATTGAAGTATCTGATGATGGTTCGGGAATGAGTGAAGAGGACGCTATTCTGGCTTTTCAAAGACATGCAACTAGTAAAATATATAAAGATGATGATTTGTTTTTTATTGATACTTTAGGGTTTCGTGGTGAAGCACTTCCTTCTATTGCTTCTGTTTCAAGATGTGAATTAAAAACCAGTGATGGTGTAGTAGGTACACATGTAGTTATTGAGGGAGGTAAAAAGGTTTTAGTTGAAAAATCTGATGCTCGAAAAGGCACTTCTTTAAAAATCACCAATTTATTTTATAATACACCAGCTAGATTAAAATATTTACGTAGCGAGCAAGCTGAATTAGCTAGTTGCGTTTCCTTTGTTGAAAGACTTGCTTTATCTCATCCGGAAATTGCCTTTACTTTGCATCACGACAATCGTTTGGTAGTTAAAACGAGTGGTAGTAATGACTTATTAAAAACCATTCATGAAATTTATGGATTACAAGTTTCTTCGAAAATGATTGAAATAAAAGCTAGTAATGATGATTTTGATTTATATGGTTATGTTTGTAAGCCTGAAATTTTAAAAAGTAATCGAAATCATATGATTGTGATGGTAAATGATCGAATTGTAAAAAATTTTGATATCAATAAAGCCATAAATGATGCGTATTATACATATAAACCGGATATTAAGTTTCCTATTGTCGTTTTAAAAATTAATACCGATCCAACTTTGATTGATGTCAATATTCATCCCACAAAGCAAGATATTAAGTTGTCAAAAATGGATGTTTTGTATGAGTTGATTGTAAAAACGATTAAAGATGCTTTATATAATGCTTTATTAGTTCCTGATGCCCTTTTAAGAACTCCAGAAATTCAAAATAGTCCAAAAGAAGTGATTGAAAATATTGTTAAAGAACAAGAGGAAGCATATATCCCTACAACGGTTCAAACAGAATTTAATTTAAAGGAAGAGCCTAAAGAAGAAATCATTGTTGAAAATCCTGAAATGAAAGAACTTGTTTTGTATCCGGTAGGACTTGCTCATGGAACATACATTATTGCTGAGAATGAAAGTGGCGTTTATATTATTGATCAGCATGCAGCTCAGGAAAGAGTAAATTATGAACGGAATATGGCAGCTTTAAAGTCAAAGGAAGTTCATACGACCAATCTTTTATTTCCGATTACGATAGAATTATCAGGAAGTGAATTTTTAAAAGTAAAAGTTGAAGAAGAGCATTTGAAGGAATTGGGTTTCGATATTGAAGAGTTTGGCGTGAATACTTTCGTGATTAAGGCTCATCCTACGTGGTTAAGAGAAGGATATGAAGAAGAAAGTATACGAAGAATTATCGATTTAATCGTCGGCGGAATTTCTAAATTAGATCCTGTAAAATTTAACGAATCGATTGCCATCACCTTAGCCTGTAAAATGAGTATTAAAGCAAATATGCATATTTCTCATGAAGCTCAAGAAGAACTTTTAAAAGAACTTTGTGCGTGTGATAACCCATATAATTGTCCGCATGGAAGACCTACAATTATTAAGTTCAGTAATTATGATTTGGAAAGAATGTTTAAACGTGTGATGAATTAGCCTCAGATGTCGATATACAATTATTTTAAAAATAATTTGATTTTTATTGAGGTATGGTATAACAATCTATCTTTAGCTATGAGTATAGATATAATATATAATAATAAATTAATCTATTTATACGGAGTTAGCTCTTCCACAAATCGTAATCTTCTTGGAATGTATAATTTGCAGTAGAAAGCAATTAAATTTTGTATAAAAAATAAAATACCCAAATATGATTTTGGTGGCGTTTTTTGTGAAAAAAAAGATGTAGACAATAAAGATTTTGGCTTATATAATTTTAAAAAAAGGATATTGTTATAAAGAATTTATTGATATTGTTCCAGATATTTTTTAGGAGGGATAATTGATGATTAATATAGTTTTTGAAGGACCAACTGGTGCAGGAAAAACAACATTAATTGAAAGTTATGTGAAAAAATTATCTGAAATGGGATATCGTGCTACATACTTTCATACTTCTTCCTTTTTTAATACTTTTTGGCAAATTGTGAATGAAAGTGTTCAAAAAGAATTTCTGACAAAAGATATGAATCAAATATTTCATAATGTAGCTTTTTTAACTTATGCAAAAACGTTATTTATAGATGAAGTAAATAATCATGATTTTGTTATTGGGGATTGGTATATTTATGGGAAAATGTTATTGTCCCAATTATATACGAATGATTCTAATTGCTTGTCAAAAAAAATCATAGAAGAAGAATCAGTTAAAATGAATCTTTTATATCCGGATTATAGTTTCTTTTTAGATGTTTCTCCAGGAGTGACTTTTGAAAGGATTCAAAAACGAAAAATGTTAAAAGAAGAAAAAGAATCTCTTGAAATGTTAAAGAAAGCTTACAAACTTTGGCAATAATATGTTTTGCGTTATGAAATGGATTCTTTGGATGGAAATTTACCAATTCCAACCTTAACAAAATATAGTTTTATCAAAAATTATGCAAAAAGGAGAGGATAATAAATGAGAAAAGTAACAATGGTAACAGGAAATATGGGCAAATGGCAAATTGCTAGTAATATTTTTAAAAAATATAATGTAGAATTAAAGCAAGCTAAAATAGAAACTCCAGAAATACAAGCATATGATGTTAAAGAAGTTTCAAAATATTCAGCTATTTATGCAGCTCAAAAATTGCAAACAAATGTTATTAAGTCAGATGTAGGATATTACATTGAAGAACTAAATGGTTTTCCAGGAGTTTTTGTAAAATATATAAATACTATGTTAAGTAGTGAAGACATCTTAAGAATGTTGGAAGGAAAAATAAATCGTACTATTTATTTAAAGGAATGTCTAACTTTTGCTACTCCTGATGGTAAAACAAAACAATTTTTACATACAGAAAAAGCTACTATTTATAAAGAAGCTATGGGAAATGGTAGTACGTTTGATAAAATTATTGTTTTTGAAGGGGAAGAATTGCCTAAATCTATGAATACTGAGGAAAAAAATTTGAAACATTTTGAGAGTCAATTAAAAATTTATGATGAAATGGCTGAATATTTAGAGGGAGAAAAAGAATATGAATAATCAAAAAAAGTACACAATAACAAAAGAAGGATATGAAAAATTGTTAGAAGAATTGCAAGTTCTTAAACATCAATTTGCCAGTAATGAGTTAGCGATGAGCCAATCTTTTCAAAATGCTTCTGGTGACGGTGCGCATGATAATGGAGAATTTGAAACTCTTCAAGCTAATGAAAAATTACTAGCAGGACAAATTAATCGATTAATTGTAAAAATTCAAAATGCAAATATTATTGATGTTCCAGTATTAGAGCAGAACAAGTAAATGTAAATGATATGGTATTGTTAAAAATATCTTATAGTCCTGATGATTTTGATATAGATACATATACTTTAGTAGGAAGTGATGGAAATTCTATACTGAATGAAATTTCCATTAATTCTCCTATTGGGAATGCAATTTTTCAAAAAAGATTGGTGATATAGTTTCATATAGTGTAAATGGAAATGTATTCCAAGTAGAAATATTAGAAAAAGTCTTAGGCTTAAAAAGATGATTCGATTATTTACCAAAGAGTTTTTTTTGGAAATGCAGAATTTTATTAAGTCTAAAAGAGAGTATAAAAAATCATGCAGTAATACACATTTTTAAAAATACAGAATACCGAGTTTCTAAACTTGCTAACATAAAAGTTAAAGGAAAATTAGGTATAGGAAGAAATATCGGTTATACGGGAAAATTAAAAACAACTTTCATTTTAGAAGAAAATGCTACTTTACAGATTGATGGTAAATTTTATATATATACTGGATCTAAAATTGTTGTTCATCCTTACGCGATTTTATCTATTGGCAATGGAAGCTTTATAAATGTTGACTCTAAAATTTATTGTAAAAAATATATTGAAATTGGAGAAGATGTTTTTATTGGAGAAGAGGTTATTATAAGAGATACAGATGAGCATACTTTATGTGAAAAGGAAAATACGAAACCCATTAAGATAGGTAATCATGTTTGGATAGGAATGAGATGTATTATTTTAAAAGGCGTTCATATAGGAAATAATGTAGTAATTGGAGCTGGTTCTGTAGTAACTAAAAATGTTCCGGATAATTGTGTTGTTGCGGGTAATCCGGCTAAAATTATTGAAAAAAATATTACATGGCATTGAAAGAGATTTATAATAAAAATTAAAGTTTATATAGAAAACCTAGAAATTTTATGAACATATACTTTTAAATACAATTAAGTTGATGTAGTTTAAGTATGAATAAAAAATAGTTTTGGAATAAACATTAAAAGGAATATTTGGATAGTTGGATTTACAGTTTTGTAAAAGATAAAGAAGTTGCTTTTTGCAAATCGGATTATTATTTTTTAAAATAATTTTATTTTGATTATAATTATGGCATAAAAAATAAACATAGAAGCAGTTTAAAAAACATAGAATTAATTAGGTGATTCTATGTTTTTCTCTGATATTCATACTAGAATTCGATTTTTCTTTTTACTTATTTTGTGTATTTCTATTATTATTGTTATTCGTGTATTCTATATTCAAGTTATCGAATACGATAAACTTAGTGCTTTTGCTGAATCTTTGTGGAGTAGAAAATTACCTATTGGAGCAGATCGAGGCGAAATTTATGATCGAAATGGAAAGGTTTTGGCTACAAATTTAACTACTACTTCATTGGTTGTTATTCCTAATCAAATAAAAAACAAGGAAGAAGTAGCTAAGGCTTTAAGTGAAATTTTGAATTCAGATTATGAAGATATGCTCGAGCATGTTAGTAAAAAAACAAGCATTGAACGAATACATCCAGAAGGAAGGCAGCTTTCTTATGATATTGCTAGTCAAATTGACGAATTAGATTTTGACGGCGTTTATTTAGTAAAAGAAAGTAAAAGATATTATCCGTATGGAAATGTTTTATCGCATGTTTTGGGGTATGTTGGAATTGATAATCAAGGACTTTCTGGGTTAGAACTAACTTATGATGAATACTTAACAGGGAAAGATGGTGCGATTAATTATTTTTCAGATGGTAAAGGAAATCGTTTAGAAATCTCTGAAGTATATGAAGAACCACAAGACGGGATGAACTTGCAACTAACTATTGATTTAGACATTCAGTTAGCTGCTGAACGAGAACTTGATAATGTAATGAGTAAATATACACCAGAGCACGCGCTTATTATGGCAATGGATCCAGATACCGGAGAAATTTTAGCAATGGCTAGTCGTCCTAATTTTGATCCAAATAATTATCAGGATTATGATACGGAAACGATAAATCGAAATTTACCAATATGGATGACTTATGAGCCTGGGTCGACTTTTAAAATTATGACTCTTACAAGTAGTATTGAAGAAAAAACTGTGAATTTGTTTGAAGATGCTTATTATGATTCAGGAAGTATTCATGTTGAAGGCGCTACTATCCATTGTTGGAAAAGTGGTGGACATGGAGCACAAACTTATTTAAATGTGGTTGAGAATAGTTGCAACCCTGGTTTTGTTACTCTAGGACAAAAATTAGGAACACAAACGCTTATGAGTTATATTACAAAATTTGGGTTTGGAGAGAAGACAGGCATTGATTTGAATGGTGAATCTAACGGAATCTTGTTTTCAATAGATAAAATGGGGCCCTTGGAACTCGCGACAACCAGTTTTGGTCAAGGTATAAGTGTCACACCTATTCACCTTGGTGTCTAATAAATGATACCCTTACTATTACAAGAGGAATAAGTAGTATTTATACTAAAAAGTAT
>CALVXT010000043.1 GCA_944371545.1 uncultured Bacilli bacterium
CTTTTATTTAAAAATTTTGCAAAATTATGAATCCACTTCCATAGAATTTCTGAAACGCTGTCAAAGAAAGATTTTTCATGATCATGGATACTTATTAAAGCAAAATCTTCAAAGCGTTTTTCTAATCGAATAATTCTTTTTTGGCGAAATAAGTAAACGATTAATATAAGTAAAATGATTATTACTATGGCTTGAGTTATTAAAATTTGCCAAGAATAGTTTTCCATGTTTTACTTCCTTTCTTTTTCTTATTTTTGATGAAACATAAAATCAATATCTGTTATGCCTTTAGTAGCTATTTTTTTATAAACTTTTGGAAGTTTTTGGTCATACAATATGTATTCTCCATCTACTTCGCCAGCTGATGTTAAACCTTTTTGATGAAAAGCAAAGATATCTCGAAGTTCTAGTTCTCCTTCTTCAAAGCTTTCTAATTCAGAAATCGCAGTAATTTTTCTTTTACCATCACTCATTCTTTCAATATTTACAACTAAGTCAATCGCACTAGCAATATATTCTCTGATAGCACGTATTGGAATATCTAAGCCGCTCATTAAAACCATTGTCTCTAAACGATTCATGGCATCTTTTGGCCCATTAGCATGAAGTGTTGTTAAAGATCCTTCATGTCCTGTATTCATTGCTTGTAACATATCAAAGGCTTCTTTTCCACGAACTTCTCCAACAATAATTCGATCTGGCCGCATTCTAAGTGCATTAATTACTAAATCTCGGATAGTAATCTCTCCTTCATTATCATAATTTGTAACTCTTGTTTCCAATGAAATTACGTGTTCCTTTTCTAATTTTAATTCAGCTGCATCTTCTATAGTGATAATACGTTCATTATCTGGTATAAAACTACTTAAAATATTTAAAAGAGTTGTTTTTCCTGAACCAGTTCCTCCGCAAACAATAATGTTACATTTTCCTTTTACAGCGGCTTCTAGAAATGTCGCCATATATGGAGTCATAGAACCGATTCTGATCATATCATCTGCTTTTGTCATTTCTCCTCTAAATTTTCGAATAGTAATAACTGGTCCTTTTGTTGATAAAGGAGGGATAACAGCATTAATTCTTGATCCATCTTTTAACCGGGAATCAACCATTGGATTCGTCGCATCAATTGTTCTTCCCATCGGTCCGATCATTCTTTCGATCGTTCTAATAATATGTTCATCGTTAATAAAGGATACACTTTCATCTTTAATGATTTGGCCATCAATTTCAATGTAAATTTCTTTGGGACTATTTACCATAATTTCAGTAATATTTTTATCTTCTAAAAGTTCTGTTAAGGGTCCATAACCATTTATTTCATTATCAATCAGATTATATAGATGGCTTCTTTCCAAATTTGATAAATCATATCCTTCAATTGTCCTGTCGATCTCATCATTAATAAATTGGTTTAAAAGTTTATCCTCAGGAATTTCTTTATCAATTAAATTTTCAACAATTTTTGTTCGTAATTCATCTAACAGTTTTTTATCTGGAAATATTTCATAATCTGAAACATAATTTACTTTTGATTTTTTTCTTTCAATATTAAATGCTTCAACTAAGCTCTTCTTCATGATCTATTTCAATCTCCTTTCCAAATAAGTCTGTTGCAATTTTAAGCATAACTGTATAGTCTTTATTAAATATATTGGCTGCTTTTTTCTGAAGAGTGATTATCTCTCCATTCATTACGTAACTATCAATATTTTTAACATAAAATTCTTCTGATATCACATAGTCTATATTTGCTTTGATCACATTTTTCATATCAAAAAAAGTAAAGTATTTTTTCATCGGATCTCTTGCATTATTTAAAACAATTTTATAATTATCCTTATTTAAATCACGAAAGATAGACAATAAGCTCTTCATATTTTTTAAGTCTAATGGGTCATTTGTCATTACAAATAGAATACTTTTCACAGCATCTAAAATTACTAAATTCATTTCATTTAAGTTGTGATTTGTATCTATTAATACTACATCATATAAGTATTCTGCTTTATCAATGGCAATTTCAATATATTTTGAATCGATTTTTGAAGCTTGTCTAGGATCTTTTGGACTTGCCAAAATATCAATATTATCGGTATATTTAACAACATAATTATTAAAATCACGAAAGCGATTGTTATTATAATCGTCTACTAAAGTATATATATTTTTTTCAGAAGGTTTGTTTGTAGCTAAAGAAATTCCTCCACTTGAAAGGTCTAAATCCATAAGCAAAACTTTTTTGCCAATTGTTTGATATATACCAGCTAAATTTAAAGCTAATATTGTTTTGCCTACGCCTCCCTTACCAGAGAATAAGCATATACTTCTGCCTGTTTTTCTTTTCATTTTTCAGCACCCTTTTCTATAACGATTTGACCGTTTACCTTTGTTCCGGTTCGAGTTACAACAATATCATAAGATGTTATATTAATCAGTTTTCCAAAAATTGAATCTATCTCATAATTCAAATGAACCGTGACTTCGTTTTCCTTTTCAGTTACATCATACAAATTTTTTGAAATATCATTATATTGCATTGTGGCTTGTAGTGAAGAAATGCCATCTTTAAAAAAGTATTCTTTAATACTCTCATCAACAACTCCTTTTAGTTTTTGGTAAGTAAATTGCATTGATCCTATATCTACTACCAAAGCAATAAGAGTTATAAATATAGGTATTAAAATTACAAACAAAATTAACGTTTGACCTTTTTTATTCATATCCAATCACTCTTTGCACTTCTAATATATAAGGATTATCTAAAATCAAATTTAATCCAGGAGTAAGAATTTCCACTTCTTTTTTCAAATAAAATGTTACTGTTTTATTATCTTCGTTTTTAACTTCTAATGTCACTTCTTCATCTTGATTTGTTAACTCATTCATAATTTCGTTGTACGTTTTTTGATTCCGATATAAATCAATAACTTCGCCTAATTCTTGTTCTAATTCATTCCGCGTGAAAATAATCTTCCCAATATCTATAACAGCAAGAATCATAAAAACAAAAATAGGCAAAATGATAACAAATTCTACTAATGCTTGACCCCTTTTTTTCTCCATGATTTGATCATTCCTCTTGCATACTCTCTAATTCTTCTTCAGAAACGCATTTTGCTTCACCTGGTTTATCTCCTTCAACATATACTTTATCAGCTATGCTACAAGACGATTTTGTTATTGCATCTTTTAAATATCCCCCAAAATAAGACACAATGCTTATTGTAATCACGCTGATTAAGGCAATGATTAACACATATTCTACTAATGCTTGACCCCTACGACTCATAACTTACTCCCCTATTCTTTTAACATTATACCAAAAAAAAAAGCGGATAACAATCCAAAAAAATTATTTTTGAATCGCTATCACGTTAAATAAGAAAATTAGCCAAATTCCTAATACCATTTGAGCTTTGTACCGATACATTTCGTGAGAAGCAACAATTTTATCAGCCCCTGTAATGACCCAACTTTCAGTGTATTTAGGCAATTTAAGTGTTGCCGGGAACATATGTGCCTCGATCATATTTTCTTGCTTTTTATCTAAATCAAAATATTTTTTAGCATTCATAACCGCTATTTTAGGGTGTACCTTAAAGGTTTCTTTTGATGTATACACCGCTGTATCTTTATCCGTATAAAAATCATGAAGCAATGCTGCTCTGGTTGCTCGTTCATAATCTAAATGCATTTTTTTGGTAAATGAATAAGTCATTTTTGCTACTCGTATGGAATGCTCATACCTGCTAATTCCATGATGTAGCTCATGCTTTAATTCTAAGAAACGTTCATGATTTGCTATATCATTTACTATCTGGTCAAACTCATAAGTCTTTTTCAAACTCATTATTTTTTCACCTCGGACTTTATTATTATATCATATTTCAAAAAAAATGCAAATATGATATAAATATTCGAAACTTCCATAATATTCTATGCAATTTTTGAAATGATTTGAAAATTTTCTTCTTCAGATTCTACATGAACTCTAAATCATATGTTTTTACCACATTTTATACCGCTCATCCAAGCAAACCCAAGATTATATCCTCCACAATCGCCGTCCACATCTACTAATTCTCCTATTAAGTATAAATTTTCTACCAACTTTGATTGCATATTTTCCATATCAATTTCTTTTAGAGAAACACCGCCTGTGCAAGCTTGGGCATGATCAAAACTTTTGGTATCTATAATTTCTAATGAAAAATTTCTTAAAGTTTTTATAAAATTTCTTTTTTCTTCTAAAGATAGACGAGTCCATTTCATTTCTCTTGTTAATTTTGCTTCTTTAATGAGTACCAAAGCGAGCTTGTAAGGCAAAATTCCCTCTAGCATTTCATCTAAACTATATCCTTTAAGAACTTCGGATCTTTCATCAAACCATTTTAAAAGATCATCCAAAGAATATTTCTGAAATAATGGAAAAAAATCAATTTTCAAAAAAATTCTTTTATTTTCTTCTAAAGATTTTTTGACATCCCGGCTTAAATTGAATATGCAGATACCACTTACCCCATAATCAGTCAATTGAATTTCACCTTTTTCTCGGCGCATTTCTGTATTATTAATAATTAGAGAAATCGAAACCTCCGCACGCACACCGCTCCAAGATTTTAAAAATGGCGCATCACACACTAATTGAACTAAAGTTGGATTTGGTTTAATAATTGTGTGTCCAAAACTTGCCGCTAATTGATACCCTATTCCATCTGATCCAGTTTTTGGAGCAGCCATGCTACCACAAGCCAAAATGATTTTATCAAATTGTAAATGCTCTTTTTCTGGATTTAAGATAAATTTGTTTTCTTTTTTTACAATCTTTTCAATTAGCATGTCCTTTATAATATGAACACCATTTTCCATTGCTTTTTTCTCTAATGTATTTCTTATACTTGTAGCTTGCATAGAATTAGGATAATAATATCCGTTCTTTATTTTTGGAACTATTCCCAATTCTCTAAAAAAATCTTGTGTTTCGTTCATAATTGAACTTTTAAGAAAAGAGCTTAAAATTGATGGTGTTTGACTATGATAGTGTTCAAAATCTTGATCTTCGTTCCAATAATTGCATTTTCCATTTCCAGTAATTGTGATTTTTTTACCACAAACATTGTTTCTTTCAAAAATGGTTACATTATGATTTTTAGAAGCATAAATACTTGCTGTTAAACCAGAAGCTCCTCCTCCAATAATTGCGACTTTTGCCATGAGTTTCCTCCTAATTTTTTTGTTTTTTTATTTTTTTTTGAACCTTTTTTAATGAAGGACCCTTGATTTTTGATAAATCAATGGCTTTGTGACTTTTATAACTATTCATTACATCTTCAAATGTTTCTGTAGTATATAAAACATAAGTGCTTTCATCAATGCTTTTAAATTCAGGTAGTGTACCTTTTGCTTGATAATGTAATGATCCATTTTCATCTAAATAATAAATTCCTTCTGCATTTTTATTTATTATATACATCTCAGACCTTTTTTCTTCATGCATTAATAAACATTTAGTCGGACCTATAAAACGAAGGTCATTAGCATTACCTAATCGAGCTACTTCTAGTAACCTTTCATATTGCTCTTGAGTTACTGTAAAAACTACAAATCCTGTATCCCTAAGCATATGGATCGCTTCATATAAATTGCAGGATAATACTTTAATTTTATTATTTTCAAAGCTTATTACTTCATTTAGCATTGTTTTTTTATTTACTTCCAAATCTTTATTATAAAGTAGCATTTGGCGTTCTAATTTTTTATACTTTGCCAATCTAGCAGAAAACTCTTCTTTTTTTGCATGAATTTTTTCTAAAAGATCAGATGAATAAGGTAGCCACATCCATGTTTTTTCACATAATTTTTCATTTTTTTCTGTTGTGTGTACTAGTGCTTCTTCATACGTATCAAATACGCCATCCGTTTTATTAGAATTTGTACAAGCATAACTAAATAAGTTGAATTCAGGTATGGTTCTTGTTAACTTACCATTTCCATTTGATTGATATGGAAAGACCACTTCATATTCTTTAACGCTTTTTCCGTTTTCCATATATTTTGTTGAATCTTTTAATAGATAGCATTTAGATACAATATAGCAAACGACGTCATACTCTCTTTCTAATTCGTTTAACCCATGACTCCAACCAACTTGTTCAATTATAGGCATAGCAGCATACTTAATAGGATAATTTATTTTCATAACAAGTTTCATTCCTTTCTCTACGTTCAAGGTACACATAGGAATGAAAACCTTGAACTTTTTTTCAGATTAACCTCCAAAAGCAAATCACATATTTCTGCAACCATTTTAACATAAATTTATACATATTAAAACTCAGTCATAAAAATGTCGACATCAAATTTATTTAACTTTTCGTTTCACATAAACATTTCTTGAGCCAATATTGAGGCTGTACTTCAATGTATGAAAAAATTAAGTCAGGGTCTTCCTGTTGAAGAAGCCTATATGCCAATTGATATTCAAAATCCCGATGTCCCTTGTATCCACTTTGATATGGAGTTATCTGGATGGCAAAACTATTCTGTTGCAAGTATAATCGGAACATATCACAATAGTGAGAAAATAATTTTGTGAATACAGAGATAATTATGTTAAAAATCCAACTAATTCCCCATTAAGAAAATTATTAAAAAAAAGATGATTTTTAGAAAAAAATTCTAATCATCTTTTTTTATTTTGTTTTTACCGAGAATATTAAATAGGCTTTGCTAAAGATTTTTTATGGAAGATGATCTCTAATGTCAAACGCACCAGTTCTATGAGCTTGAGTATTGCTTATCAAAGTATATCCATAATTAAATCTTTCATTTCATTTTATAGTTGTCTTAATACTAGTTTTTTACCCTCTTCAGCAACTTCTACATTTCTAAAATTTTGTTGGGCCTCTTCTAAATATAACCTTTTGTCTTCTTCAGGC
Organism: uncultured Bacilli bacterium; assembly: GCA_944371545.1. Classification (GTDB taxonomy): domain Bacteria; phylum Bacillota_I; class Bacilli_A; order RF39; family UBA660; genus Ventrenecus. Next base: position 6,942 of record CALVXT010000043.1, read on the forward strand.
CAAAAATGAGTTAACAATAATTTTTGAGCATTAGATTTACTTGCTAAAATTCCAGCATCGCAAGCAGTCATATGAGTTCTGCTATTAGCGTTGTGTTTTTTTAAGAAAGAACTCTCACAAATTATTAAATCAGCATTTTTACAAAAATCTACTAATTTGTTTAAATTTGTTGTACCTATATCAGAAGTATAAATGATTTTGAAATATTGATTTTGTAATTTAACCATATATGATTCAATAGTATGCGAGTTGTTATCTTCAAAAGATATATTTAAATCATCTACAAGAAATGAATATGAATTATCTATATCATAATAATTTGAATAACTTTCATTATTAGATGTAATTGACGTTTTATTAAACGCAAAATCGTTTTTAGGCATATATATTTTTATTTTTTTATCAAGCAATTCTAAGTTATGATAAACATAAGAAGCATATTGTAAAGCACCTAAATCACCAAAATGGTCTTTATGATAGTGCGTAATAATTACATTTAAATCTTTCAAATCTTCTGGAAAATTTAATAGTCTTGTTATCCCATTACCACAATCTAATAGTATTTTTTTATTATTATATTCAACTAGAAATCCAGGGCAATTCATATTACCCTTTGTATAAGGGGATATTGTTCCAAGTGGCGTGATTACAATTTCACTCATTTCATTAACTCCTTTTCTTTATTAACACTCTTTTTTGAACAATTGGATCATCATTTTCATATACTATTTTTTGAATATTGTCATCAAGTTGGTGTTTCTTTAGTTATTTTAGATAATTTCACTCAATCATCTCTTAATAATGTTATATCATATATCTTTATATTTTGCCATAACAAAATATTTTAATTTCTCTAAGCATTTTAAGACATACGTCAAAATTGCCGATAAGCGATAAAAAATTTTCTGTTCGCGATCTTTTATCCTATACAAACTGTCGAGTACTTGCCAACTTCTATAAGAAGAAAGCATAATATTCATAAAGAAAAAAAGATTTGCTAATTTCTTTTTTAATATTAATTATCATTTTATTAATAATCTATACTCTTTGATGATTCTATATATAAAAAAATAATACTCAATCCGAAAAAAATGATGTGTACCCCAGGTGAGATGAATGCTCACATACAAAATATGCTTACTGGCATTGCCAACACATCGTTATTCCTTCACAAGTATCCCATCTACATATATATTACAATACATAATTATTAATTATTCACAACTTATTTAAATTTGAATTACTAAATGTAATTCCACACGCTAATTGATTATTCCAATTTGCAAGTGTGTTTCTACATTGCCAAAATAAAACTACTTTCAATTTAATTTGAGAGTAGTTTTAATATTTAATCTCGAAAGTTCGAGTTTTCTATCAATCTGGTGCAGGCGGAGAGACTCGAACTCTCACGCCGTGAGGCGCTAGATCCTAAGTCTAGTGCGTCTACCAATTTCGCCACGCCTGCTTTTTTAAAAAATGGTGGACCTCGTAGGACTCGAACCTACGACCGACCGGTTATGAGCCGGTTGCTCTAACCAGCTGAGCTAGAGGTCCAACTGCTATTTAAGTATACAATACTTTTTTTAGAAAAACAAGAGAATTTTTTGAAAAAATGTGGAAATCTGAATTCCAAAAGTAAATGCAAAAGAAGACATACTTTTTGCATTTAGTTTCAGAATAGGATTTGCATTTAGTTTCAGACTAATCCAAAACCTTTAAAAATTAGTAGCAAGAATAATATAAATCATATATTTGCATTTAGTTTCAGACTAAGTGTTTTTTTATTATTTATAAGATAGACTAGATACAAATGAAGTGATGAAATTATGTGCTAATACAAAATGAATAAAAAGGGGTTATGGTTCATTATAGAAAGATGTTGAGGTATTAAATGAAAAATACAATTAAAAATTTATATATAGATTATAAAATCTATATTTTAGATATTGAAAACAGTAAAGACTTATATAAATCTATTTTATTATATAGTTATAATGATTTTAAAAACATAGACATTTCAGAAATAAATGTTTCTTTAGAATCCATGCTTGAAACTTTCCATGAAATTTTAGATTCCCAAGATTCTGTTACAAATTTGTTTTCAAATAATGAATTACTTTCTTTTTATTTTCTGATTATTGCACTTATTATTAATCAATTATCAGATAGAATTGGCAACTTATTTGATCTTTTAAACAGGAAAAAAAACTTATCTGAAATCCAAGATGTAGAAAATATCTTTTAGTTTACAGATCATCTTTTAAAAAATATTCAATATATTTTTGAATGTATTGAATTAGAATTTATCGGTGAGTATGAAAGCAAATAAACATCTATCGATTACAGAAAGAAAAACAATCGAAAATCTCTTGAAT
>CALVXT010000044.1 GCA_944371545.1 uncultured Bacilli bacterium
AAAGGTTTAATTCGTGTAATATTAAAGTCGTTATAGAAAAAGAAAGAAACGGATCCACCGTTCACCTGAGTGCTTAAGTGCTAGGTAAAATGCTTTAAAAAGAAAAAAATTCTTATAAAAGTATAAAATAGGTGGATACTAGGTATCTGCCTTTTTCATTGTATGGAGGTGCATTTATATAGCAAAAAAAACAGACGAATTACCAATTAATGATGAAATTCAAGTGAGTGAATTAATGGTAATTGGACCTAATGGAGAACAAATGGGAATTAAGAGTTTGGAAGATGCGAAAACCATCGCAAATTTTGCTGGCTTAGATTTAGTTTTGATGAGTGGAAATTCTACTCCAGCTGTAGGAAAAATAATGGACTATAATAAGTTCCGTTATGAAAAGAAAAAGAAACAAAAAGAAGCAAGCAAAAAACAAAGAGAATCGAATAAAGAATTAAAAGAGTATCGACTTTCTCCTGGAATTGATATTCATGATTTTGAAACTCGAGTAAGAAATGCTAAAGAATATTTAGAAAAAGGACATAAAGTTCGTGGTTTTATTCGCTTCAAAGGAAGACAAATGGCACACCCAGAATTAGGTCGTGAAGTTTTAGAAAGATTTGCAGAAAATTTAAGTGAAGTAAGCATGATTGAGGCTCCTGTTAAACAAGATGGTCGCAATATGTTTATTATCTTAGCACCTAAAAAATAAAGAAAGAAGGAAAGTTGTATGGCAAAAGGACCAAAAATGAAAACTCATAAAGCAAGTAGTAAAGTTTTCAAAAAGAAAAAAAATGGTGACTTAACTTATAAAGTAAGTGGAAGTAACCATAAAACAAATAAGGATAGTGCAAAACAAATTCGTCAAAGACGTAACAAAGGAACATTAAGTAAAGGAGAAGCTAGCAGAATTAAATCTGTTATCTAGTAAGGTGGTGTAAAAATGGCAAGAGTTAAAGGTGGAACTGTTTCCAAAACAAGAAGAAGAAAAGTTTTAAAACAAGCAAAAGGATATTTTGGAAGTAAACATAGATTATACAAAACAGCACAAGAACAAGTATTCCATAGTGGAGCATACGCATATAGAGATAGACGTGCTAAAAAACGTGATTTCCGTAAATTATGGATTACACGTATCAATGCAGCATGCCGTGAAAATGAAATTAGCTATTCAAAATTCATCAATGGCTTAAATATTGCTGGTGTAACAATTAACCGTAAAATGCTTTCTGAACTTGCAATCGACAATAAAGAAGCATTCAAAGATTTAGTAACTATCGCTAAAGACGCTTTAAAAAGTGGAAAAAAAGTAGAAGTTAAAGAAGAAAAAAAATCAGAAACTAAAGTAGAAACAAAGGCAAAAGAACCTAAAAATGACTATAGCAAAATGACTTTAACTGAATTAAAAAAATTAGCTAAAGAACAAGGCATTAAAGGTTATTCTACAATGAAAAAAGACGAATTATTAGCAAATTTAAAGTAAGCTATTAGACTATTTCTAATAGTTTTTTTATTTCATGAAAAATAGAAAGCTTTTCAATAAGTGTTTTTTAGAGTATAATTTTCTTAAGAAAGAAGTAGATAGTATGATTATAAAAGGAATTCAAAAAATAACGCTTCTAGATTATCCTGGAAAAATTGCTTGTACGATATTTACAGGAGGTTGTAATTTTCGTTGCCCATTTTGCCAAAATGCTTCATTAGTTACACATCTAGATGATGAAAAAATAGAAGAAACAGAAATAATTGAATTTTTAAAATCAAGAGTTGGCAAGCTAGATGCAGTTTGTATTTCTGGTGGAGAACCATGTATTCAAAAGGATTTAAAAGAATTTTGTAAAAAAATAAAAAGTTTAGGTTTTTTAATTAAACTAGACACAAACGGTTGCTTTCCAGAAAAAATAAAAGAATTATTGGATGAGCATCTTTTGGATTATATTGCAATGGATATTAAAAATAGTGAAGCAAAATATAACATAACCGCGGGGATCAATATAGATTTAGATAAAATAAAACAATCTATCACCTTGATAAAAGAATCCAATATAGAGCATGAATTTCGAACAACAGTTGTACAGGAATTTCACGGAGTAGAAGATCTTCTACATATTGTGAAATGGGTTAGTCCATCTAAACTTTATTTGCAACAATTTCGAGATAGTGAAGATGTTATAAAAAAAGGATTGCATGCCCATAGTGAAGAAAATTTAAGAAAAATGTATGAAGAATGTTTGAAAATTTCTTCGAGTGTTTACTTGCGTGGAATTTGATTTTACATGTTCGATTTACATCTGTTTGAAATAAAAAAGTCTTTAAAATAAGGCTTTTTTTATGCATTTTAAAAAAAGAAATTATCTGTTGCAAAAATCACACCAAGAGTAAAATAAAGTTTGTTATAATGGGCATGGTAAAAGGTAGGAGGAAAAATTATGTATCGAGTTAAAAAACGTGATGGCAAAATTGTGCGTTTTGACATCAAAAAAATATCAGAGGCAATGGAAAAAGCTTTTGATTCAGTAAATAGAGAAACATGCGACAGTGTGTTAGATTTACTTGCACTTAAAGTAACAGCTGATTTTGAAGAGAAAATCAAAGATAGTATCATTGGTGTTGAAGACATTCAAGATAGTGTTGAAAAAGTTCTTTCAGATGCTGGGTATGCGGATGTTGCTAAATCTTATATTTTGTATCGCAAGGAAAGAGAAAGACTTCGTAATGTCAAAAATACAATGATTGATTATAAAAAAATTGTAGATAGCTACGTAAAAGTTGAAGATTGGCGAGTAAAAGAAAATTCAACAGTTACTTATTCAGTCGGCGGATTAATATTAAGCGAAGCTGGAGCAGTTACTGCAAATTATTGGTTAAGTGAAATATATGATGAAGAGATTGCTAAAGCTCATAGAAATGCAGACATTCACATTCATGATTTATCAATGTTAACAGGATATTGCGCAGGATGGAGCTTAAAACAACTTATTCAAGAAGGATTAGGTGGAATAGAAGGAAAAATCACTTCAAGTCCAGCAAAACATCTTTCAACTTTATGTAACCAAATGGTAAACTTTTTAGGAATTATGCAAAATGAATGGGCCGGTGCTCAAGCATTCTCATCTTTTGATACCTACTTAGCGCCATTTGTAAAAGTAGATAATTTATCATATTATGAAGTTAAACAATGCGTTCAATCTTTTGTTTACGGAGTAAATACGCCAAGCCGTTGGGGAACACAGGCACCATTTACAAATATTACTTTAGATTGGACTGTTCCAAATGACTTAGCAGAACTACCAGCTATCGTTGGTGGTAAAGAAATGGATTTTAAATATAAAGATTGTAAAAAAGAAATGGATATGGTTAATAAAGCATTCTTAGAAATTATGATTGAAGGAGATGCAAATGGTAGAGGATTCCAATATCCTATTCCAACATATTCTATTACGAAAGATTTTGATTGGAGCGATACGGAAAACAATCGATTATTATTTGAAATGACCAGTAAATATGGTACCCCATACTTTTCAAATTACATCAACAGCGATATGGAACCAAGTGATGTAAGAAGTATGTGTTGCCGTCTTCGTCTAGACCTAAGGGAATTAAGAAAAAAATCAGGTGGTTATTTTGGTAGTGGAGAATCAACAGGAAGTGTTGGCGTTGTAACAATTAACATGCCAAAAATAGCTTACTTATCAAAAGACGAAAAAGATTTTTATGAAAAATTAGATAATTTAATGGATATCGCGGCTCGAAGTTTAAAAACAAAAAGAACAGTGATTTCAAGTCTTTTGGAAGAAGGATTATATCCATATACCAAAAGATATTTAGGATCTTTTGATAATCATTTCTCAACAATAGGCTTAGTAGGAATGAATGAAGCAGGATTAAATGCTTGTTGGTTAAAAAAAGATTTAACCCATGAAGAAACACAAAAATTTACTATTGATGTTTTAAATCATATGCGAGAAAGATTAAGTGATTATCAAGAAAAATATGGAGACTTATATAACTTAGAAGCTACTCCTGCTGAATCAACATCTTATCGTTTTGCTAAACATGATAAAGAAAAATTTCCAGATATTATCACAGCAAATGAAAATGGCACGCCATATTACACAAATAGTTCTCACTTACCAGTCGGGTATACAGAAGATGTATTTAAAGCATTAGACATCCAAGATAAATTACAAACGCTCTATACTTCAGGTACTGTATTCCATGTTTTCCTAGGAGAAAAACTTCCAAGCTGGCAAAGTGCTGCAGCATTAGTTAGAAAAATTGCTGAAAACTATGCTTTACCATATTATACACTTTCTCCAACTTATTCAATTTGTAAGGAACATGGGTATCTAACAGGTGAGCAAGCTAAATGTCCTATTTGCGGTAAACCAGCTGAAATTTATAGTAGAATTACTGGCTACTATCGTCCTGTAAAAAATTGGAATGATGGTAAAAGTCAAGAATTTAAAGATCGTGTAACGTATACTGTTGATGGAAGTTTTAATGAGGTATGTAAAACGGAAAGTAAAAAGAAGTCAAAAAAAGAACAAAAAGCGAATACCAAAGCAATGCTTTTCGTAACAAAAACTTGCCCAAACTGTAAGCTTGCAAAAAGAGCTTTAGATGAAGCAAAAATTCCTTACGATATAATCGATGCGGAAGAAAATGAATCGCTCGTTAAGGAATTAGAAATTACTCAAGCTCCAACTTTAATTACAAAAGAAGGTGAAAAAATAGCGAATGCTTCTAATATAACAAAATTTGCCGAAGAAAGTGGAGTGACTGCATGATTTACGACATAATCATTATTGGTGGTGGACCTGCAGGATTATCGGCAGCCATCTACGCTTCACGTGCATTAAAAAAAACCTTAATTATTGAAAAAAGTGTATTTGGTGGTCAAATTACTCAAGCGTCAAAAGTAGAAAATTATCCTGGATTCGAAGAAGTTTCGGGTATGGACTTAGGTGAAAAAATGGCTGATCAAGCTAAAAAACTAGGAGTGGAAAATATTTATGGTGAAGTAACTCAAATAAAGAAAAACGAAGAAACTTTTACCGTAACAGTTGGACAAAAAGAATATCTAAGTAAAGTAGTGATTTATGCTACTGGAGCAAGTCCCAGAAAACTTCATGTAGATAATGAAACAAAACTTCTAGGAGCAGGAATTAGTTACTGTGCTACTTGCGATGGTGCATTCTTTAAAGAAAAAACAGTTTGTGTTATTGGTGGTGGAAATACTGCAATAGATGATGCGCTTTATCTAGCTAATCTTTGCAAAAAAGTTTATGTAATACATCGTCGAGATTCTTTTAGAGGAGAACCAGTTAAAGTAAGTCTTTTAAAAGAAAAAGAAAATGTGGAATTTATCTTAAATGCTACTGTAAAAAGCGTTGATGGAGAAAATTTTGTCGAAAGCATAACCTTATTGGAAAATATGCAAGAAAGAAAAATTAAAGTGGATGGCGTATTTGTAGCAATAGGGCATGTTCCTAATACACAATTATTAGAAGATTTCGTTCCATTAACTCCAAATGGATACATTATAACTAACTATGATTTAGAAACTTCAGTTGCAGGCTTTTATGCTGCCGGAGATGTTCGTGAAAAAAAAGTAAGACAATTAACTACTGCAACTAACGATGGTACAATTGCCGCGATCATGGCTTGTGAATATCTAAACACTTTATAAAGACGCACATAAAACAGTAGCGTCTTTTCTTATCTTATGATATAATTCTTTTTGTCAGATAAGGAGGAGAAAAATTTGACAGGAACATTTGCAAAAAGAGCAGGAGCTTATTTATTAGATATGATAATAGTTTCATTAATTGTTATGCTACTTTCTTATATTCCATTTTTAAATCCAAATCATGAAGCATACACGGAAAAGTATAATGAATTAGTGAACGTATATGAACAATTTCAAAACAATGAAATATCTGAAGAAGAATATAATGAAGCAGCAATTCCAATATCTTACGAATTATATCGTTTAAATATTCCTTCTACAATCATTGATCTTGTTTGTGTAATTATTTATTTTGGCGTGTTACCATTCTTTTGTGCTGGCCAGACAATTGGTAAAAAATTGTTTCAAATTCGCATAGTAAGTGCGAATGACAAACCGCTTACTTTAGGAAACTTTTTACTTCGAAGTGTTATTCTAAATAATGTTTTAATTTCTATTGGATTAATAGCTGTTATCCTATTTATGGATGCAGGAAATTATTACACGGTATATCAAAACTTAAATATGGTTGGATACATCATAATGTATATTATTCTATTTATGGTTTTAGTTCGTCAAGATAATCGTGGACTTCATGATTTTATTGCGAATACTAAAGTAGTATTTACAAATGAAGAAATAGAGAACCGTTTAGAAAAAATTGAAGAAGAGCAAAAGGTTTTAGAAAGTGAGCTAGAAAAAACTTCAAAGAAAAAAGAAAAAGTAGTTAAGGCTAAGACAACAGAAACAAAAAAGAAAACACAAAAAACAACTGAAAAGAAAAATAAAAAAGAAACTTAATATAACTGAAAAGTTTCTTTTTTTCGTATAATCTCTGAATTATAAAATTCCAGCATTATTTTATAAAGAGAAAAAACATCTTCTGTAGCGCATAATTCTTTGGAAGAGTGCATCGCAAGTTGAACAACTCCAACATCAATTGAAGATACACTTACATGTCGCAAACTAAGCCCACTTAAAGTAGAACCACCTACTAAATCATTTTTAGCTGTAACATCCTGAAAAGCAATTTTTTTCTTTTTACATAAATCTTTAAGCAAACTAGAAAAAATCGCGTCAGTAGTCGAATTAATCTCTTTAACTATAGCAAAACCTTTACCTAAAAGTCCTTTCGAAGTAACATCAGCATATTCATTATGATTTGGGTGAATTGCATGAGTATTATCTGAACTGATAATCCATGAATTTGCTAAAGTTTCAGAAATATCAATTTGCAAACTAGCTGCAATTCTTTTTAAAGTATCTAAAAGAAAATTGCTATCTGCACCTTCCTTTGTTAAACTGCCAATTTCCTCATTATTAAAGGAACAAAAAATGGAAATTGTCGATGGTTTACTTTCTAAAAAACTTTCCAAAGAAGCATAGACACTTGTTAAATTATCAATTCGTGGAGAAAGCAAAAATTCTTCGTTTTTCCCAAAAACAATTGGTAGAGAATTATCATATAAAAAAAGTTCATAATCTCCAATTTTCTCTTCTTTAGTAATTTTAATATATTTTCTTAAAAATGCATCCCAATCATTTTGATCTTCACTTAAAAAGAAAATAGGCTGTAAATCTGTTTGCATATTTAAATCTAAATTTGAATTTGCTTTATCATTTTGATGAACAGCAACACTTGGGATAACCGCGACTGTGTCCTTGAAATCCACGATTTTTACTTGCCAAGTATCTTTCTTTTTGAATAAAATTCTTCCGGCTAAAGAAAGAGGCTTATCAATCCAACCATAATTTAATAAACCACCATAAGGCATAACATTATATTGCAAATAATTTTCTTTTAAGAATACGCCGTTAGGTTTTAAAAGAAGGGCAGGCGTATCCAGATGAGTCGTGATAATATGAAAAGATTCGGAAAAGTTTTCAGGAATTTTAACTGCAATAAGACTGCTATCATTGCGAGTCACAAAAAAAGTATTTGGGAGTTTTTTCCAATTTTTATATTCGCTCATTTCTTCAAAATTATACTCTTGTAATCTTTTTTTTATTGAATCAACACAAGTAAAAGCACAAGTGCCTTCTTGGATAAAAGTTTGCAAATTTTCTATAAAAATTTCTTTTTTCATAATTTCATCACACAGTTAGTCTGGCATAAATCCGTTTAGTTATACTTGATTTTTTGAAAAAAATGGTGTAAAATCGTTCATGTTCGTTTAAAAAGAGGTGTAGTTTATGAAAAAAACAAAAATTGTATGTAGTATTGGTCCTGCAAGTAATGAAGCAGACATAATGGAACAAATGGTTTTAAAAGGAATGAATATAGCGAGAATCAATTTCTCACATGCTACTTTGGAAGAAAGACAAAAAGCTTGTGACTCTGTCAGAGAAGTAAGAAAAAGAACAGGAATGAATGTAGCTATTTTATGGGATACAAAAGGTCCAGAATTTCGTACTGGCGTAATGCAAAATGATGGAATTGATTTAGTAAATGGAAATACAATTCGTTTAGTAAAAGATTCTGTTGAAGGAACAGAAGAAAGATTCAGTGTCAATCATCCAGAAGCTTTGGATTCTTTAAAAATCGGAGATGTAATCCTACTTGAAAATGCTAAAATGCGTTTAGAAGTAATTAGAAAAGAAAATGATGGTGTTACTTGTAAAATCGTTGCGGGTGGTCATCTAGGAAATCGTAAAAGCATGAGTGTTCCAGGAGTAAAATTAGATATACCGTATGTAAGTGATGTTGATCGCGAAGATATTAAATATGCGTGTGAACATGGTGGCGAATTTTTAGCATTATCTTTTGTAAGTACAAAAGAAGATGTTTTAGAAGTTAAAGAAATATTAAAAGAACACAACCGTGAAGATTTACAAATTATTTGTAAAATTGAAAGCGCTTTAGGTATTCAAAACTTAGAAGAAATTTTAAGTGTTAGTGATGGTATTATGGTAGCGCGTGGAGACTTAGGAACAGAAATTCCAAGTGAAGTTGTTCCAATCGAACAAAAGAAAATGATTAAAACTTGCCGTCGTTTAAATAAAATTTGTATTGTTGCAACTGAAATGCTTGAAACTATGATGCAAAACACAAGACCAAAAAGAGCTGAAACAAGCGATATAGCAAATGCTGTTTTAGATGGTACTGATGCAGTAATGCTATCTGGAGAAACTACTGTTGGAGCTCATCCAATTGAAACAGTAGAAGCTATGGCAAAAATTTGTGAAGTAACTGAAAAATATGCAGAATTTAATTATGTTGAACAAGTTCGCAAAGTAAGCAATGCTCGTGATGCAATAGCTGTTGCTGTAGTAGATACTGCAAATCGATTAAATGCTAAGTTAATTACAACTGCAACTGTTCATGGAAGAACTGCAAGATTAATTAGTAACTATCGTCCAGTATCTCCAATCCTAGCTTTAACTCCAGATGAAAAAGATGGTAGAAGACTAATGCTTAACTATGGAATTTATCCAATAGCTATGCCTCTTATGAATTCTACAGATGCTGTATTAAATGAAAGTGTAAAAAAAGCTAAAGAATTTACAAAATTAGAATCTAAAGATATTATTGTTATTACAGGCGGTTTTCCAAATACAGATGAAAATAGAACAAC
>CALVXT010000045.1 GCA_944371545.1 uncultured Bacilli bacterium
CTACTCTTTGATAGGGACATTTTCGCATAAAATTCAAAAAGAAATTAGGGACATTTTTGCGTAATAGTCACATTTTTCTTGTAATATCAAATCAATTCTTTCTAGCTTTAAAGATAATTCAGTATTTTCTTTCTCTAATTCTTGATTAACTTGTCTTTGCTGTTCTAAATTTCTTTTTTGTTCTTCTAATTCATTTCGCAATTTCTCATTTTCTAAAGATAATTCACTGTTTTTAGCGTGTAAATTTAAAGATTGTAAATCACTTTTATAAGCAACAAGAAAATACTTGTCTATTGTATCATTTAATTTCAAAAGCAAGTCTTGATCATATTTTTTTAAATTTGTAAAAGAAAAATCAGGTATACTATCTTTAAATTTTTTTCTCAATTTAGCAATAAGCCAATTTATATAGTTCCGATATTCGTTTAATTGATCACAGAGAACATTAAATGTACGATAAGCTGCCACACAATCATCTGCAACACATATCGAACTACAAAATTTTTCTCTATAAAAGCATGAATTTTGAATTTTTTCACTTCGTTCTTTATAAGTCAAAGAATATTTTTCCAACGTTGTATATCCATCTTTAACTTCCAAACATCCAACATAATACCAATTTTGTTTCCACAAATATTTCTTTAAAAAATCAACATTCCTAGCAGTAATCTCCATAGAAGTAACTGGATCATAATTATCTTTTTTATTATCTTTTCTACGTAACCCTAATAAAAAAATTGTATTATCTCTCCTCTTTAAAATAAAATAATCGATATCCATTAATTCATTAGAATACTCACTTAAATAAGTTTTTTCTTTATCGAATTCAATAACCGCGTCAATATCTTTAAAATTTGGATAAAGATTTTTACAAAAAGCTGCAAGCTTTTCATTAATAAAGCTTGAAAATGGAGAAACTGAGTTTCCTTCTTCAAAACATTTATGATAAACATAATAGCTATTTTTAATTAAATATTTTAAAACTTCATAAGATCCCATTATTTTATTTAAGTTACATTTTTCTTTAATAATTGCTGTATTTACTCCTAATAAATGAGCAACGTTATAAAAATTTATACTATAAAATAACCTTTTGTGTTCATCAGATAAATATAAACAAGTAGAAATATTATTTTTATTTTGTTCTTCAAAAACTTGTAAACACACTTTAATTCGTGAGATATAATTTTCGAATTCTACTCTTGTCATACAAAAACCCCCTTTTGCAGGAGGCTATTATAATATATATTGATATTTTTGTCAAATTTCTGAAACATATTCTAAAAGTCGAATAAACATACGAATAAATTTTGAATCCAATCCTCTCGATTTTAATTTACGAATAGCAATTCTCTTATGCTTAATATCCTGATTACCAAAAATGATAGATCCAATCATTTCTTTTAATTCTGTTTTAATTTGCAAGTCACTAATAATCGAATCAATATCTTCATTTATCAAACGAACTGCATCAATTTCAATATCCTTTCCCTTACAATTAATAGATAACTGACTTGTTGTTTTAACATTTTTAACTTCAACAATAAAATCAGCGTCTTCAACATAACTTGTAGACTCATAAATATTTTTATCTAAATAAACAATAACTTCGTCAGCTTTCCTTGTATTTCTAAATCGGATCTTATAATTTCTTAAATCTGGAATAATTCCACTTTTTCCTTCTAACGGACGAATAATAACAGTAAAATTATTTTGCAAATAGTTATAATCAATAGCTGTTTTAATATAGTAACCTTGTTCATTTAATCTTGTCACACCATCATCTTCATATAACTTATAAATATTGCTTTTTCCAGGAAAAATATGAATTTCCATATCTTTTGGAGCATTAGTAATATTACGATTTTCTTCTAAAATTGCAAGTGGAATAATCGAACCGGATTTAGCAAAAACAGGATAATCTTCATCTTTAAAGAAAGTCACATAATGCTTATCTCCAGGAAATTTTTTTCCAGTTTTAAAATCATACCACATACCAGCCGGCAAATAGATTCTTGCAACTGTTCGGTTCATAACCAAATCTTTTCTTTCTGTTATCGGAGCTACTAAAAGCTCTGTTCCAAAATAATACTCATTTTTATAAGTTGGTTCATCATAAATTGCCGGATTCGTATAATAAAGAGGTTGAACAAGAGGAAGACCTATCTCATGATATTTATTTGCTTCCGTATATAAATATGGAATTAATCTATGACGCAATTCACAATAATTCTGAACAATTTTTAAAGTTTTTACATCCCATTTCCAAGGCTCACGTTTATAGTATTTTCCACCTTTAGAAGATAGTCTAAAAATTGGGCTAAAACAAGCAAGCTCTATATATCTTATATAAAGCAAAGCTTCCTCCATTCCATATTCGTAACCTCCAATATCATGACTCCACCAAGAAATTCCCTTATTTGAAGCCATAGAATTAAAATATGGAAGTGTATTTAAAGTTTCCCAAGAAACCAAAGTTTTTCCACTATACAAAGCCGGATATCTATGACTTGCCACCAAACCATTTCTTGCTAAAATTAATCCACGTTTTTCAAAAGATTTTTTATAGTCTTCAAAATGATATCTTGTTAAAGCTCTTAAAGTATATAAATCTTTTTCATCACTATAATCAAGAAAGAAAAAATCTACTCCTTTATCTTCCAACGGTTTAATCAAATTATGTAAATAACTATTTAAAATAAATTTATCAAAAACATTAAATGGAATAGTACTTTTATCTGTTAATCCCATAGCTCGAGCAATTTCTTCATAATGATCTTCATGAGGCATAATTCCTTCCTTAGGATCAATAGTTAACCCTAACCGAATCCCTCGATCATGTAAATATTTTGAAAAATAATTAGGATCAGAAAATAAATTTCGATTAAAGGTATAACCAGTTTTATACTTACTTAAGTCTTTCGCGTCTTTTAAATGCCAAAATTCCCCTAAAAGGATAATAGATAAAGGAATTTGATAACGATTAAAAATAGAAATCAAATCGGCAATATCATTAAAATTATAAATTTCATTTTTATTCCACCAAATACCTAAAGCATACCTAGGAATAAGTTCGGGAAATCCAGTCAACATAAAATAATCTCTCAAACATAATCCAAAATCTCTTCGATACATAAAAACATAAAGATCTGTTCTTGGTCTAGTATTTGGCATAAGAAATCCATCTTCATTAACAATCATACTTGGACTATCATCAATAGAAACAAATCCATCTACCGAGTACAATCCCTTCTGATAATTTGGGGTAGACAAATCAATTCCTAATCCTGAAGTTTTAAAATTTCTTACTTCTTTGTTTTTCATAAACCAAGATTTATCTGTATCCAAAAGCATAATTTCAATATTCAAAGATTCAAAAGGTTTTTCTTTTTGATATTTTAACATAAAATATTTTGTCGTAATTTCCAAATATTTATCGTCTTGAACAACCTTAAATTCAGGCACAGGAAAATTTCTGTTTTGAATTTGTTCTGTAATATCATCAAAAAAAATACCATCTTTATTAAATTCTAGCCGAACAAGTCTTTCTGTTAAAACCGTAATTCGATATTTTTGTCCTTGAAAAATTGCTTCTTTTTTACTTTTCGCATTTTGATAACTCACCCTAAAATGCGGATCCATTTGATTAAACACAGCCTTCACCCCATTCTAACTTAGAAAATATTATATCATGATTTTTCTAACCTATGCAATTTATCTTACAAGCAAATAAGCCAAAAAGAATCCTAAAACCAAACAAGCAACAATTATACAAGATCCTTTCAAAAATCCTTTAGAATATGCATTAGATTCCTTTTTCAGTTCTAATTTATACGAATCTTCTTCTAAAACAATTTCTTCATTATTATTTATATATTCTTCTAATAAATCTTTTCCAGTTCCAATTTTATAATATTCTAACATAAAAGGATATTGATATTGAAAAAACAAAGCATCTTTAGAAATACCTGTAGGAATTCCATTTAATAACTTAGTAGCCAATAAATAGTTTTTTTGATTTTTAATCTTAGGTTTTCCTAAATCATGTTTTAAAGAAAATTCTTCAGCATATTTTTCTAATAACCCTTCTGTTAAATTCTGAACAAATTTATTTTTAGTTTCATTTTGTTCATTATCAATTTGTGGCGTTATAATATATCGAAAAATTTCTCGAACAAGAATATTTCTTTTAATTAATATTTCCATTTCCTCATAAGAATGACCATTTAAATCATCTTGATCTAAATAAATATGAACAAAATCATCTTCTTTTTTAGGAAGAGTTACTTCATCTAACACTACAAAGTCTTTTGTTAATAAATTTCTTAAACGTTTGTCATTTTCTAACCCCAAACTATCTTGATAATCTCTTAATATTTGCAGAATTAATTGCTTAGCATAACGATTGATTTCTTTTACTAATTCCTCTTTTGTCATAAATGCTTCTCTACTTTCTTTGTTTATTATATAATAGGATTAACATTTTTTCTAGTAGGAGGCGTGAATTTATGTTTCATTATACGTTAGACAATAAAAGATATCATACATTAAATTATTTTTACAAGCAAAAATTTGGAAAAAAAGTCTATAAAGTAAGCTTAAACGCTGGCTTTTCTTGTCCTCATATGAAAAACGGAGGTTGCATATTTTGTTCACATGAAAGTGGAGATTTTGCTGGAAAAAAAACAGATGATTTAGTTACTCAATTTATAGAAATCCAAAAAATCATGGAAAGGAAATGGCCAGGTAGTTATGCAATAGGTTATTTTCAAGCAGGCACAAATACTTATGCTCCACTTCCAGTATTAAAAGAAAAATATGAAACTATTTTGTCTCTTCCAAATGTTGTCGGTCTTTCAATTGCAACAAGAAGTGATGCAATAACTGAAGAGGTATATGATTATTTAGAAGAATTATCCAAAAAAACTTTTTTAACCGTTGAAATAGGCTTACAATCGATTCATGAAAAAACTTTAAAATTTATTCATCGCGGACACACTTTAGAAAATTTTAAAGAATGCATATTAGAACTTAAAAAAAGAGGAATAAATGTTGTGGTTCACATTATTAATGGACTTCCAAATGAAACTAAAGAAGATATGATTGCTACTGTAAAATATTTAAACGATTTAAAAATTGATGGAATCAAAATTCATATGCTTCATATTCTGAAAAATACTTTCTTGGCAAACTATTATGAAAAACATCCTTTTCATATTCTAACAAAAGAAGAATACATTGATATTGTCTGTGAACAACTAAGATATCTTGATGAAAAGATTGTTATCCACCGTATTACAGGAGACCCAAAAAAAGAAGATCTAATCAAACCTTCTTGGCTATTAAAAAAAGTATGTTTATTAAATGATATTGATAAAGAAATGAAGAAACGAAACATTTATCAAGGAGACTTAACCTAAAGTCTCTATTTTTGTAATAATAAATCCTTTTAACGAAGCTTCTAAAGCAATTTCTTTTCCTTTAGTTTCTTCAAGA
Organism: uncultured Bacilli bacterium; assembly: GCA_944371545.1. Classification (GTDB taxonomy): domain Bacteria; phylum Bacillota_I; class Bacilli_A; order RF39; family UBA660; genus Ventrenecus. Next base: position 5,497 of record CALVXT010000045.1, read on the forward strand.
TATTTTTGATATTTTTCACTAAATAAAGCAAAAGATTTTTCTAAACTACTTCCTCTTAAAGTTTCACAAAACTGAGAAACACAAAGACGTTTAATATTTTGCAAATTATTATTAGAAACATATTCTAAAAATTCATGACTATTTACATGAACATCTTCCTCATTTAAAACTTCTAAACCATAACTCGGTTTAATATTCATAATAAGTAAACAAACCATAATAAAACCAGCTAAAAATATATACTTGCGCATCCTACTTCACCTATATATACTATGGAATTTTATTCAAAAAAAAGAATGGAATTTTTTACCATTCTATAATTGTATATCCATCACATTCTAAAACTTCTTTTTGATGTTTAAAATTTTTATTCCGATAAGCAATTTTTACAATTTTTCCCGCGCTTCTCTCTTCTTGTATTTTTTTAAAAACTTCTTTATCTTTATTTTCAATAATATATACAATCTTTTCTTTTGTTTGAGGAACTTTAAAACCACGTTCTTTTAAAATCAACAGAAGTCTTTCAAATCCGATTGAAAAACCGGCGGCAGGAACAGAAATATTAGCATATTTTTCAACCATTTTATCGTAACGTCCTCCACCACCAATTGAAGAAGCTAAATCTTCAACACAAATTTCAAAAATTGGACCTGTATAATAACTCATTCCTCGTACTAAAGTTGGATCAAAAACTAGATTAGCTTCTACATTTTGAGAAACAATAGCCATAATCTCTTTTAAATTCTCTACGACATCCTTATCCATTTGAAATTCTGCACAAAAACTTTCTATATTTTGAAAATCTTTTTTAAAAAATTGCAAATACTTTCTAACTTTTTCTTCTTCAAAACCATTACGAACTAATTCTTCAAAAACACCATCAAAACCAATTTTATCAAGTTTATCTAAAGAAATTAAAATTTCATCTGTTTTTTCAATTGGCAGTTCTGCCCATTTTACCATTGTAGTTAAAATACGACGATCATTTATTTTAATTTGAAAATTTTGAAAATTCAATTTCTTTAAAAATGTTGTAACTGCAGTAATAAGTTCAATTTCAGCCAAATTAGTTTTTTCACCAAAAATATCCAAATCACATTGCATAAATTCTCGATATCTTCCCTTTTGAGGCCGGTCTGCCCGCCAAACAAAACCTGTTTGAAAAGATCTAAAAGGCTGATTTAATTCATTCATATTGTTTGCGTAAAATCTCGATAAAGGAACAGTCAAATCATAACGTAAACCACTATCCACTAAATCACTTTGATCTTTTATATTTTCTAAATTTAATTTTTCTCCTCTTTTTAAAATTTTAAAAATTAGCTTCTCATTTTCACCACCTTGATTACTAGTTAAGTTTTCAATGTGTTCAAGACAAGGTGCGCCAATAATTTCAAATCCAAAAGATGCATAAGTTTCTTTCATAATCTGTAAGACATACTCACGTAAAGCCATATCTTCAGGAAGAAAATCTCTTGTACCCTTAATCGGTGTTTTAATAAAACTCATTATTTTTTCCTCTTTTCTAATCTACGTATCAAAGCTTGATCTTGTAAAGATAAAGGAATCCCATATTCCATTTTTTGATTAACAACGATGGTCTCTGTATTCATACATGTAACCCATGATCCACTAGCAGTATCTCTTATATCAACCGATGAATAATAAGCTGGAATAACTATTTCTTCTTCTCTTAGAACAAACTTTTCCACAAAATGATTTGCAGGCCCATAAATTTGATAAGAAAGATATAACTGCTTTAAAAATTCCAACTGAGTCCGATAAAAAACTTTTTGTAATCGAGAAGTTAAAAACATATTTTTCAGATTATCTTCACTTACAGATCTACTAGACAAAACAAACCTATGTATATTTTCATTTTTTTCATCCCGGTGTAATTCAACAAAAGAATTATTCACAAATAAATCAGTATCATCATAATACTTTGTTTGCAATTTTAAATAGCCATCATTACTAAAAGAAATAATATCTTCACCCGGATTCAAATAAATTTTATCTTTTGTAAAATACATACTTATACCTCCAATAATACAAAACTTTTAATAAATAAAAATAAAATAAACATAAAATCGTTTTCAATATTTACTATATCATACGTCAGACATTGTTCGCAACCTAACTTCATTTAATTTTTTTATAAAAAAAATCAAAACCCTCCATAAATATAGCATAATATCTACTTAATGAAAGCGAAGACTACAAGGCATTGCCGTTCTCTTCCATTTAATAAAGTGATTTTGATATAAATCATCATAGAACAAAATAAAGACAAAATCAATGAATTTTAAAGACTGGACCAGACTAATCATAAATAGTCATTTATTAAACCTACAAAGTTATAGACATTTTTTAAATTATCCAATTCAAAATGATGTAAAATCAGTTGATTTTAATAAATATGCTGTTATCCACAATGTTCTGTTTTAAAGAATAAAATTCAATCTGAAACTTTTTCAAGCTTCTTCCAAAATACTGCATAACTAAGCATAGAATGTAACACAAACATGCATTTACCAATAGCAAATCATGGATAATTGTATTGTATATAAAAAAATAAGAAGACAATTTATCTTCCTATTTTACTTCAATATATTTTCTAGTATCTTTTTCCTCTTTTTTAGGAATAACTACAGAAAGTGTTCCATGATCAAATGATGCTTCAATATTCTCTTCGTCAATATCACCTAAGTAAAAACTTCTTTGATATTTGCCATAAACTCTTTCACGACGAATATATTTCTTTTCTTCTTTTTCTTCTTCAGAATCACTCTTTTCTGCAGTAATCGTTAAATTTCCTTGATTACATTCAATTTTAATTTCATCTTTTTTGAATCCGGGAATATCCATTTCAATATGATATTTTTGATCTTTTTCATAAATATCACATCTCATTTTATTTTCATCTCCTTCAAAAAAGTTATTAAATAAATCATCTAAATAATAATTTCTAGGTACTAATTTCATCTTTATCATTCCTTTCACAATTATCATTATACTCTTTTTTTAGCACTTGTCAAGTGCAAGTGCTAATTTTTTAAAATTTTTAAAATTTTTTAGTACCTTTTTATTTTAAACATATTCTTTTTAATTATACAGGAACTGCATATAAAACAATTTCAGTTGGAAATATTGGCCCTCCATAATATCTTAAATAATATTTATAATGAATTTCTAAACTATTTATATATTTCCAAATTCTTAAAAAATCATCATAACCATGGTATATAGAAATAATGAGCGTTGGATGATCTTCTATCAAATGTTTCTCACTCCCCTTTAAAGCATGAATTTCTGATCCTTCTATATCCATTTTTAAAATAGTGATTTTTTCTTTAATATCCTCATCTAGTGTTGTAATAAGTAAATCTCCTTCTTCTTCATTTAAAACTTGATTAGAAGAAGTGCTAATCTCATGAGCAATTATTGAACCATTTCCTACAAAGTCCATAACTGCTTTTTTAGCATAAATAATTCTTGAATAAGAATACAAATTTTCTTTTAAAGCATGCATACTATCATCAGTTATTTCATAAGCATAAATTTTTTTATAACTTTCATCACCATAAGTATTTATAAACTCTTCAATTGTATCACCAGTATAAGCTCCTAAATCAACAAAAACTTCATTTTTACAAATTGGAATGATATCTAAATCAAAGTAGTGAGAAAAATATTTTTCAATAACTTCACCTCGTATAATGTAGTTAAGATATTTTTTAACTACATTTTCTATATTTAGATTTTTGTTAAGAGATATCTAT